>SKIJ01000115.1 GCA_007116495.1 Cryomorphaceae bacterium
ACCTTTCTTTTTGCCGTGGGCATTATCCTCATCAGTGCCTTTACCGATCAGGTAGACATCGATGCCGATTGCGTGCTGTTTGGCGAAATCTCCCTTGTGCCCTTTCACACCTACACCGTGATGGGTATGGACATTGGCACCAAGGCCATGTGGGACAACATATTCATTTTGCTGGTCATCATTGCGTTTACCATTGTGATGTACCGACCACTATTAATCACCTCATTTAACGAAGAGTACGGACAAAGCATTGGCATTGGCACCAAAAATATTCGTTTGTTTCTCATGGTATTGGTGAGTCTTACCACCGTATTTGCCTTCGAAAGCGTTGGTGCCATTTTGGTCGTGGCGTTTTTGGTGATTCCTCCGGCCACAGCTTTTCTCATCTCTAAGCGACTACACCACATGCTGGGCATTACCGTGTTTTTAGCCTTGGCAAGTTCGGTTGGCGGTTTCTACTTAGCCGACCAAATTGATGGCAGCATAGCGGGTTCTATGTCTGTGGTTGCCGGACTCCTATTCATCGGAGTGGTGTTCGGGAAGCGGTTTTACAAAAAATTTCAACGAAGGACGTTTTCGCCGCATCAGCCGGGGTGAGATGGGAGGACAGAGCAGTGAGCTGGGAGCTGGGAGGGAGTTAATAAGTTTAGTCGTTGGGGCAATCTTCAACCCATGGCCGATAATAAATCGAATGGCTCACTTTATTTGCGGAGCATATTTCCTGTTTTTCGTAGTTTTGTCCATTCTCATATAAATACTATAATTGAATGGAGTTTTCACTTGAATACGCGCAGCAAGAAGATAATAACGATCCGCTAAAAGATTTTCGCAAAGAGTTTTTTATTCCGCCACACGGCAAAACCACAGAGGTGCTGTATTTCACCGGAAACTCCCTTGGCCTTCAGCCCAAAAAAGCCCGTGACATTGTTTTGGAAGAAATGGACGATTGGGCCAAACTCGGCGTAGAAGGCCACACCCAAGCACGCAGACCGTGGATGCCATATCACGAAAATTTCACCACTTCCCTGGTCAAACTCACCGGTGCCAAAGAAAGCGAAGTGGTGGCCATGGGGACACTTACCGCCAATCTCCACTTTTTGATGGTGTCTTTTTACCGACCCACCGAAAAGCGCCGCAAAATTGTCTGCGAGGCCAAAGCCTTTCCTTCCGATCAATACGCCCTGCAAAGTCAAATCGCCTTCCATGGCGGCGACCCTAAAGCCGACTTGATCGAATTGGCCCCGCGTCCGGGAGAACACACTCTGAGAACCGAAGACATCCTCGAAACCATCAAGGCGCATAAAGACGAAATTGCCCTCGTGATGATGGGCGGGGTGAATTATTACACCGGACAGTGGTTTGATATGGAAACCATCACCAAATTTACCAAGCAACACAAAATCACCATTGGGTGGGATCTCGCACACGCCATGGGCAATGTGCCGTTGAAACTTCACGACTGGGGCGTAGATTTCGCCGCTTGGTGCAGCTATAAATACCTCAACGGTGGTCCCGGTTGTGTGTCTGGCGTATTCGTTCACGAAAAATACCACAAAGACAAAAAACTTCCACGTTTTGCCGGATGGTGGGGCCACGACAAGGGTTCGCGCTTCGAGATGCCCGAAACCTTTAATCCCATTGCTTCTGCGGAAGCTTGGCAGCACTCCAATCCGCCGATACTGGGTATGGCTTCATTACTGGCTTCGTTGGAACTATTTGACCGCGCCGGCATGGACGCACTGCGAAAAAAAGGCGTGCAATTAAATCAATACCTTCGCTTTGTTGTTAATGAAATTTCACAGCGTACGGGCGTGCCCATCAACATCATTACGCCGGATAGCGAAAACGACCACGGCTGTCAGTTGTCACTCGTCTTCCCCAACAACGGAAAAGCCCTGTTTGACCACATCAGCGAGGCGGGCGTGATTGCCGATTGGCGCGAGCCGGACGTCATACGTATGGCACCAGTGCCGCTGTATAACCGATTTGAAGATATTTATCAATTTGGCCGCAAACTGGAAACGGCCATCGAAAAAACCATGGAGCGCAATGTCTGAACATAAAAACACCCTCATCGCCGGCGCCGGGCTCGTCGGCTCGTTGTTGTCCATCTACTTGGCCAAAAAAGGTCACCAAGTGCAACTCTTTGAAAAGCGCCCGGATGCGCGCAAGACCAACGTCTACGCCGGTCGTTCCATCAACTTGGCGCTGTCCGACCGCGGCATTCGCGCCCTCGAACAAGCCGGTATTGTGGAGGAGGTGCTTAAAACCGCCATTCCCATGTACGGTAGAGAAATCCACAACGCCGATGGCAGTCGGACCTACCAGCCGTACGGCAAGGAAGGACAGGCCATCTACTCCGTATCGCGTGGGGGCTTAAACAATACCTTGCTCGACCTGGCGGAGCAATACGACAACATCTCGATGCACTTTGAGCACGGCTGCGAAGGCATTGATACGGACAACAACAAGGTGCGCTTTGAGACCGCAGACGGCAAGCAAAAAGAAGTGGAGGCCGATTTGATCTTCGCCACCGACGGCGCCGGTTCGGTGATTCGCCGTACGATGGAGGCCAACGGACTTGTAGAAAGCAAAACCAATTGGATCGAGCACGGATATAAGGAATTGTCTATTCCGGCCGATAAAGATGGCGGGTTTAAGATGGAGAAAAACGCCCTGCACATTTGGCCGCGTAAGGACTTTATGCTCATCGCGCTGCCCAATCCCGACGGCAGTTTTACCCTCACCCTTTTCCTTCGCAATGAAGGCGAGGTGAGTTTTGCCGCTCTGGATACGGATGAAAAAGTATTGGAATTTTTCAATCGTGAATTTACCGATGCCGTGCCGTTGATGGACGATTTGTTGCACGATTGGCACCAAAACCCTACATCGCCACTGGGCATCGTTTATACCTGGCCATGGGTGCACAACAAAACCATTTTGCTGGGAGATGCTAGTCACGCGATTGTACCGTTCTACGGACAAGGCATGAACAGCGGCTTTGAAGACTGTTACGTATTTGGAGAAATGCTCGACGAATACAGCGATTGGGACGCGTTGCTCGACGCCCTGCAAAAAAGCCGCAAACCCGATGCGGACGCCATTGCCGAGTTGGCCATGCGCAACTTCATAGAAATGCGCGACCTCACCGGCGATCCTACATTTTTATTGCAAAAGAAAATTGAGTCACGTTTTGCGTCTCGCCATCCCGACAAGTGGTTGCCTCTGTATTCACGCGTAACCTTTAGTCACGAGCGCTACCACGAGGCCCTTGCAAAAGGAAAAGCGCAAGACAAGCTCATGAAAGAAGTGATGGCCATGCCCAATATTGCCGAGAAGTGGGACAGCGATGAAGTGGAGCAAAAGATTTTGTCACTGCTGAAAACGCAATAATCCATGAGTAAACCTGCCAAATACATTGACTTAGAAAAAGTCATTGCCGAAAAAAACCCCAAACTAAGGCGGCTGTTACCGGGCTTTGTGTTGCGATGGATTAAGCGCATATTACACGAGCGCGACATCAACGACACCATGGCGGCGTTGGGGGATTTGCACGGCATGGACTTCTGCGATGCACTCATGGACTACATGAAGCTGAATGTCGAGTTAAAAGGCCTGGAGAACGTCCCCAAGGACGGAGGAGTGATCATTGCCTCGAACCACCCCTTGGGCGGATTGGACGGCA
>SKIJ01000158.1 GCA_007116495.1 Cryomorphaceae bacterium
CGTTCACCTACTCGGGGTTTAACGAACGCGGACTGCAAACACAAGAAACGCGCTTGGGAAGCGTTACGTTGATACACTAACTTTAAATTGATTTAACCATGAAAAAAATTGTTTTCTCTTTGGTCTTTGCTTTGGCTCTTTTATTTAGCGCCAATGGACAGTATAAAAATGCGGTAAGCATAGACCCATTTAGCTACTCAACAATTAACTTAGAATATGAGAGGTTTGTTTTCTCTAAAGACATTCATCATTTTTCATTAAAAGGACTTGCCGGCTATGGTATTGCAATGGATGGTTGGATGACAGGGGTAGAGGCTGTTTATGGCCTTGGGAACAATCATAGAGTTGAAGTTGGCTTTGGAGGTACATTTATATATTCTAATCGATCAGACGCTGTGTATAATTATTTTATTGGTGGTTTTCGTCTTAATTATGCTTATTACAGTAAGAGTAATCCTTTGGTTTATAGAATTGGTTGGATGCCTTTGATGAATCATGAATTAACTAAAAATGCACCAAGTGAGTTTAAAACAAACTACGATTGGAATACGATAACGATAGGAATTGGGTATAGGTTTTAAAACGGCATTAACTGTTACAAACAGTGTCATACATCGTATAGTGACAGTTTGTAACGTTAAGTGGACGTATAAGTGAATACTGCTTTCACTACGTACCGCAATTCTTTAAAATGGGTTGTGTTTCAACGCCTTAATGTCTACAAGTTTCGTTTAAATAATCACTCTCCTTTTATCTCCTTTACAAACATTCTAAAAACGCGCTTGTGTTCTTCCAGATTGAGGTTTGGCGAGAGGGAAACGCGAGCAATGTAGTCTTTGTCTTCTTCTTTGGTGGTGCCTTGAGTGGATGTTGCGGGGATGGTCCAGTAGCATCCTTTTAATTGTCCGTAGCTCACACAGTATTTGCTCTCTCCGGGTATTTTACCAATCATCATATCGATTAGTTTTTTGTTGAGCCTTCGTTTGTATTGCTCGCGCTCCTCCGCAGAAGTGCCTTTCGTTGGTAAATCGAGTGAGAATACAGAGGGTGTAAACCCGTGTTTCGCCAATTCTTCCGATACAAAGTTGATTTTAGCCTCCGGTAGTTCTTTGTTGATGAAATTGACAAACTCCCGGGTGTTTATGTAGGCATCATAAATGCGTTGATTCATTGATGGCAGTTGCTCAGCCAAGAAGCGAACCTGCAAGTCCGTTGCCTCATTATCGCAAAGGGTAAGGTGGCGTTCTATGCTGTGCAGAAGATTTTTTGCTAGGTCGTTGGCGACGCAGTAACCGGCGGTACATTTTCCGCCACTGGGAAACTTAGACCCACTGACGTAAGAAATGCTGCGTACGGAAGATAACATTTTGCCATCACCTAAGAATTGTACATTGGGACAAAACGTTTGATCCAATATAAACACGGGATCAATGGCCGGGTTGCCACTTGGGGTGTAACGTTCCTTACTCAGCGCATTGCGGAGATTGCTGAGGTTGGGAACTTCTACCCTTGGATTGGTAGGGATTTCCGCAATGATATAGGGTATCGCATCTTCTTTTGCAATGGACTGTAAAACACGTTCCACACTGTTTACCATGTCGTTATCGCCATCAACGGGCAAGTCCACAACTGATACTCCGTCTACGGCGGCAGCAACCCGTCGTGCTTGGTCATTGGTGCCTCCGTAGCAGTTTGGCGGTACAACGAACCGTATGCCTTTACCCGGATGGTTGGTTTTTGCGTCGTCTACCAGTCCCATCATGATGGCGTATTGAATCGACAACCCACTTGAACCCAGTAGCGCTGTTGTGCTCGTACCGGTAATTGACTGAATGACGTCAACAACGTTGTCTTGGTGCTTTTTTCTTTCCGAAACGGAAGGAACGTTTGGTGCTTCCCCTACCATAGAAGATAGAGCTGCAAAACAATTGGCAGGCGTCATGGCAATTGATTCGCGTCGCCGCACGTGCTGTATATCAGGTATAAAATGACGATTACGATCACCATTAACCAAAATAATACTTCCGAAATGGGGATGGATGCGAATGTGAAAATCAACGTTGGGATGATGATCAAACACCGTTAAATCGTTGTCTTGTGAAATTAGAATGGTGCTGCCGTTGTATTCGGAAATGTGTTCTGTGCTGTCAATTTTCTCTAGGCTAAAGTTGTAACCGTATACACGCTTAAGGTCATTGCTATTAAAAAAATCAGGGAGTGGGTTTGTGTGTAGTATACGCGTGTTCCTTTTGTCGATGAGGTTTTTTCTCAAAACTGCTAATATGGGCATTGTACGCGAAGAAAAACCGATGACCTGATTGGGGTTGAGGTTGTTTTGTTGAGCAATGGTCCATTCCAAAACACACGATAAGGGGTGCCCCAAGCGTATGTAATCGTAGGCTGTTGGAAGTTTTTCTAAAGTTGAGGTATCGTGCCGATCTGCTCTGTACAGAGCGTCGAACTGTTCGGTAAACTCTGTTTTTGCTTGATCTTCATTATATATATCCAATCGATGGGTTGTAAGTTTTAACCAGTCGGAGGGAATAGTTGATAGTATTTTACGGATGTATTCAAGGGCGTTATTTTGGCTCATCTATGCTTGTTTATTGTAGGCCGACAAGATAAGCACGTCCAAAAAACTCACAAAACAATATACAAAACGCAAGACACAAAAAAACGACGGCAGGAACGAAAACGCTATTAAACTGTTCTTGCCGTCGTGATTTTGTATCAGTGATGTCTTTTATTTGCAGCCTTCTTCAACAATTAAGGCATGTAAATCAATATTTTGAACATCTTCTTCGTTGATGTAAACACTGCCATTTTTCGTGAAAAGTTCAATAATTGATCCCTCTTCGGTATTTATTTGACCAACCAAAGGTGTTGTGCTGTTATTGGCATCCACGTAAGACCATCTGGTCAGTTCGTCATCGTAGCGCAAATATTCGGATTGGAACGCTTTTTCGCCTTCTAGTGGTGTGATGATAAATTGATTTTTTGTTGCCTCAATCTCATACGTAACATCATTGTGAACGATGGTTTGCATTTCATATTCCCCTTCATTCATTGCCATAGGGTTGCTTCCTGTCCAAAACTCGATTAGGTTCAGTACTAGGGAATCTATTAACCCAGCTAGGGGATAAACTGTAGCTCCAAACACGTAAAATAATAGAGATTTCACAAATTTATTTTCAACGAGCGTATCGTTTAAGTTATAGGCTTTCCGCACGAGAACAAATTCTCCAAAGCAGCTTGTTAGCGTGACAGATGAGGCAAGTACTAGTGACATGATTGCCAGCATAAAACGTTTTTTCATGATGGTTGGTTTATTGTTAATAATACAACAAATATAGGGTATTTTCATCAGATAAATAAAAGGTCCTTTATTTTGACGAATTTAAAATGCAAATCCGAATGAATATTCGAGCTGAATCGTCATTTCTTATTTTTTCTCCAACGCCTTCCTAATCCCTTCAACGCCTTCATTAAACATCGATAATTGTGCAATGACCTGTGCCATGCGGTCATTTTCGCCAAGGCCGCGAAGAACGCGGTTTTTGAGGTAGGTCTCTTTGATGGTGTCCCAGCGCTTGCGATCGTCGGCGGTGAGCTTGCCCATGATCTCCTTTAGCTTGAGCATGTTGGCTTCGGTGTCGGAGGTTAACGTCTGAGATTCATTTTGGTAGTGATCGAGGAGAATTCGATCAATTTCTTCGTCTTTTAGGATGGGTACTATTTGGGAAATCAACTTGTTCATGTCGCGGTAGGAGCCCTGTAACTTAAAGGGCGGCTCTTCGCGGTAGTCGTCTGACATGGCGGCAGATCGTATGTACTGGGCGTTGACTTTTAATACCACATCGCGGGCAGCCAATGCCCTGCGCAGTACGCTCACGCAGTCTTGTACTTCCTGTGAGGACAAATTGCCTTCCAAGGTGGGCATGTCGGTTTCACCGTTTTCGATGACGCGGACGAGGGTGTGCAGATTGTCCATGCCGCTTTGGGTAAGCGAACGCAGGAAGGGGTTGGAGCTCACACCGTTTTCAATCATACTTAAATCGAACAAATTCCGGCGGTTGCCCGCGGTTTCACCGAGGTTGTAGATGTCGGCGCGGTTGGACAACATATCGGGAATCTGAAACTTCTCTCCGGTTTCTGTATAAGGGTTTCCGGCCATCACCACGCAGAAACGTTTGCCGCGTAAGTCGTAGGTTTTCGACTCTCCACGGAATACTCCCTCGATGCGGCGCTGACCGTCGGCCAAGGAGATGAATTTCTGCAAAAACTCGGGATTACAGTGCTGAATGTCGTCGAGGTAGAGCATTACGTTGTCAGACATTTCAAAAGCGAGATTGAGCTTTTCCAGTTCCTGACGCGCACCGGCATTGGGCGCTTGTGTCGGATCCACGGCTGTGACTTCATGCCCGATGGACGGCCCGTTTATTTTCATGAAAATGAGACCTAAACGTTCGGTCACGTATTCCATTAAGGTTGTTTTACCGTATCCCGGCGGAGAAATGAGTAAGAGCATCCCTGAACGGTCGCTTCGTTTGTCATCGCCTGCTGTTCCTAATTGTTTGGCGAAATTGGCACCAATCAAAGGGAAGTAAACGTCGTTGATGAGCTTGTTGCGAACAAATGAACTGAGCACCTGTGTTTGGAATTCACTCAATCGCATGGCGCGTTTTTTCTTGTCGATGAGCTCGTGCTTTTTGGCTTGCAGGGCGCGGTACTGCGGACTCACCACGTCAGTGAAATGCCGCAAGCGCTTGGTAAAATCGTGGTAGTCTAAAACGTAGCCATCGTTTTCTCCACGGATGGATTTCATGCCGTCAATGGTCTCTGTGGTGTCGAGTTGGACAACATCGTTGATGTCCATGGCATTGGTAAGCGCGAAGGCAGTGGCTTCCATTAAGGCGTTTTCGCTGCTGATGTTTTTCACCTTACCGTAGGTCATCACCCATTTCAAACAATGGTTCCAAGCGGCGGACGGATGATCGGCTATTTCCTCCAAAATGTCGCTGAAAGCAAGGTCGGCATTTTTCTCTTTGAGGGATTTTTTAAAACTCTCTAAAAAGTCTAGAACTTCACGTGAAACGACAAAAGTTTTGTGATTTTTCTCTTCGGATAAATATCGGGCGGCTTCGGCGTACGTGGCGGTGAGTAAAATCTTGTGTGTGGTGGAAAAGGTCTTGACTTCTTCTTCCAACATTTCTAAAAGGACGTAGGCTTCTTCGCTCTGGGGGAAGGATTCGCGCAGGAGGGCGAGGGAATCAATTTGTCGCTTGTAAAACTGCTTCTTCTCATCCGGCAAATAATGCCATGTGAGTTGTGCCAAAGCTCTTGACGTACCGTTGTAGCGAAGTAAGCCCAAGAAACGGTGCTTTTCGATAAGCGCCTTGAGGATTTTCTGTGCGTCTTCGTCGTGAACGCCTTTGACATAACCTTCGCCATAATTGACGGCAGTGTATTCGCCAATTTTGCTCTTTAACTGACCTTCGCTGTAGGAATGGGAAAGGTCCAAACTGCAAAACACCTTCCAAGCCAGGTATTCGGCGCGGTGTATGCTGCGGTTTTCCGACGGTAATTCTTGTGTCCATACGGCTCGGTATTCATCCAAGGCTTGATCTTCCACCGGCTCGTAGTAAGAGGTTCCGGTGAGGTGGTACATGTAGTTGTCGTCGCGAACCACCAGCGATAAGTCGAGGTTTTGACGGTTGACGGCAAAGCGGTGCTCGCCCATGCGGATGATGTTGTCACCGTCTTCAAAGAGTTCCTTGCGGTCTTTGAGGCCACGAATAGCCTCCTGCTGCAACACGTTAATTTGGTTAAGCAGGTCTTCGGATTTTGCCGAATCGTCGAGGTCGGCAAGCTGACGAGCAGTTTCACGTACGCGTTCAATCATCAAGTCGCCGGCAAAGTACCCGTTGATTTCCGCAGGAGTGTCAAAGGTTTCGGCTTTGGATTGAATGGCTTTGAGCACGCGTTGAGCAGAATTGAACAGCGATCCGGCTCGGCGGTTACGGGCTTCAACCTGACTCACTTTTTTCGACTCAAAAGCCGCGTATACCGATTCGCGTTTCTCGGAAATCTTGTCGATAAATTCGTCGAAGTCCACAAATCGACTTTCTAGTTCTTCGAGTTGAAGGGAAAGCTTGGTAAGGTATTCGTCACAGCGCTCGGGTGAAGAGGCCAAGTCGAGATAATTGGCCACACTCTGCTCAAACAGTGTCATTTGGGCTTTGAAATCGGCAATGGCTTCTTTTTCGGAAAGTTGGCGCCGCTTGTTGTTGAGCACAATGCGTTGCTGATTGAGCTGGGAAAATATTAGGGTGATGTTTTCGATGATCTTGGTGGAGTGGGAGGTGTCCTCCACTTTTAGGTTGTTGACAATGTCGATCAACAGCTCCAGTTTTTTGGCCAATTCATCGAAATCCTTTTCCAACTCGCGGGTTTCAATCACCTTGGTGGTTTTATCCACCTGCTTGGATAACCTGTCCATCTCGCCTTGGTAGTAGGCAATGGCGGAGTCTTTCAGTAGAAATTTCACACAGGCTTTGGAGAGTTTGTCTGCCCGTTCGGCAATCTCCTTGTCGATGGTCTCTACGGCGTCAATATCGATGTAGCGCAGATTCTTCAAGGCGATGACCTCTCCTCGCAAACCGCGCAATTGGGTGAGCAGCGACACGTATTTATCGAGGGTATCGAAGTTGGCACTGCGGGTTTCAAACATCAATTTTTCTACCCGCTCCTTGACGTCTCCGAAGGAATTCGCCGTGGATTGCTTGATTTCCTGTACCTTTTCAAACTCGTCAATGGCGGAGAGGGCGATGGCACGGATTTCCTTTAGCGGCTTGATGATGGCCGAGGCTTCATCGGTGTTTTTGAGCCAGAAATATGCGTCGATGATGCTCTGGCTTTTATTGGCGATGTCGGCGTACAGTCCGTTATAGGAATCCTCCTTGGAGAGTAAGACGTTGAGCTCCTGGATTTCGGCCATCGCTCGTACAATGGGTTGATTGCCAATTTTGTACAGCTCTTTGTCTTTAAAATCGCTGTCGGGCATAAACTCATCGGCGTAAGGCGTTTGCCATATTTGGATGAGGTGGTGCTTACCGGGTTCTTTTTCGGTATTGAAATAGCACAGTTCGCCGTCTTTAAAAAAAGTGAAGCCGTTGCAGAAGATGGGGTTTTGTACGGTTTGGTCAATCACGTTGTACGAGAGCAGAACAAAATCGTGTTTCTTTTCTTCGTAAAAAACAAAGAAATGGTCTTCCCCGTTGGGCGAACTGATTTTCTCCAAGAATTTCACCCCTTCAATTTTTCGGTCGAAGAGTTTGCTTTCCCCGGTTTGCAGGTAATAACCGTTGGAGAGCATCACCCCTTGGTCGTCGGGGAGAAGGATAACGGCATCGCGGGCGCTGTCGGTGCGCTCGATTTTTTTGGTGCGATCGTTAAAGATGAAGTAGCGGTCGTTTTCCAAATAGGGCTTGACGCGAACAATGACCAAATTGCCTAAATCGCAAAACGAAATGTCGGCGTCGTCCAGCGATTGATCTTGTTGCTCCAACTCTTCCGAGTAAATGCCTTTTCCGTCATCGGTATTGTCTTCTACCTTGAAGGTGAGTTTACCACCAAGGGTTTGGATAAAGAGCTTATCGGCGATGGAGACGTGGGGCTTTTTACCGGTGCGTTGCATGTCGCGGGTCACCTTTACCCAATTGAATTCGTGTTGCTTGGGGAATACCACTTCCGCAGCGCTTCTGGAATCCACGTAGGTGAGATTGCTCCCATCGATGTGCCACTTAAACGCCTTGATGTCGGTGGGGCTATCTGAAAGTTGGAAAACCATGTACAGAAAACCATTGTTCTGGAAAAAGCGGGCAAAGCGGGTGTGGCGGTAGTATTTGTAAAGATTTTGAAGTTCGGTAGCAAAGGTGTCGTCTTGGAGAAGGGTGTTTTTTTTCTGAATGAATTCGTTGTTTTCAAAGGAAAACGTGCTGAAAACATCTTCCACCTCCAAAACGGTTTTTAATCCCAACCGCACGTTGTATCCAAACAGACAAACATCACCTATGGAAATGATATCGCGTGCCAAGCAGTTGTGCTCGGTGGTGATGCGCACACTGGAAATAAGGGAGAAGTCTACCGAACCAAAAATCTCCTTTCGCGCTTCGTTGAGAGCGTTGGTGTTTTTGGTCAGGTGTTTTTGCTGTGCAGTTAACCTGTCGCGAATGATTTCGTATGTGCCTTTTTCGATTTCCATGAGAAAATATGTCTGTTAATACCTCACCAAAATATGGTGAGGTATTACATGAAATAATGCTTAGCGATTAACGGTTTACTCAAAAGATTTTCTTATCCTCTACGCCCAAACCTTTGGCAAGGTTTAGCATATTAGCAAGGAATCCTTTGTCGTCTTCGTCGGTTACTTTAGCTTGGATTTGGGCGATGAGAGCCGCGATAGATACATTTTTCAAATCTTCAGTGGTGAATCCGTATTTATTGGCAATGTTTCTCATGCGCTCAAATAGTCCCGCAGCAGGACCGTCTGTGGAGAGAATGGAGTCTTTGACTTCGGATAGGGTTTCGGAGTTGTTGACCAACTTATCTACGCCTTTACCGCGCGAAATCTGACGGATGATGTTGTCGAAGAAGGTGCTTTCGCCGCCAATGATTTCGATATTGGCCGATTTGAATGCTTCTCCGAGAACGGCAGCCTGTGCGTGAGCAATTTCCTGCTGCATCTTGATTTGCGCCAATTCCACTTCTTTGTCTTTCTCCAAATTGAGACGGAACTCTTCGAATTCTTTTCCGGCATCGTTGAGTTTCTTCATCGCGTCGGCTTTCTCTGCAATACCTCTTGCGTCTGCCAATGCCTTTTCTTGAATGATTTCGGCTTCCGCCAATCCGTCTTTCCGCTTGGCTTCGGCTTTTTTCTCAATCACGTTGGCTTCTACATAACCCTGGCGCTCCGTAGCATCGGCTTTGGCATGCATTACTTGGGCTTCGGAGAGACCAATGGTTGCCTCTTCTTTAGCCTTGGCTTCGGCAATGATTTTACGCGCTTCGGCTTCACGATCAGCGGCCTCTTTGCGGGCATTGGCCTCTATGATGATCTCTTGCGCTTTATGACTGGCGGCTTTTTCTTTAGCTTCCGCGTCTTTTACATCTTCAATGAGTTTTTGCTCTGCGTGTTGCGCGGCAAGAATTAAGGCAGCATCTTTCTCGCGATTGGCAGCTTTAAGCACTTCAACATCTTTGATGTTTTCCTGCTCTTCCACCACGGTTTTCTCCATGGCGACACGCTCGCGAATGGTTTCTTGAATGTTTTTACGCTCGGTTTCAACTGCCTTTTCCTTTTCGATTTGTGCAAGTGCAACAATACGCTCTCGTTCGGTGGCTTCGATTTCTTTATCTTTTTGCACGCGTTCGGTTTCTACGGCCTCAGCACGTTCCTTGTTTTTTGCGGCAATTACAACTTGACGAAGCTTGTTTTCTTCCTGAATTTGCAGTTTCTCTTCCGTGGAAATGCGGACTGTTTGTGCCTTTAGGCGTTCTTCTTCGGCAACAGTATCGATGGAAGCCTGTTCGCGAGCTTTGATGGTTTCAATTTCGCGGCGCTGACTTTCTTCCTTTTCCTTTTGTTGTTTTTCTAACTCAAGAATGGCTTCACGGGCTTCTACGTCTTGCTTCTTGATGGTTTTTTCTTCATCTCTGCGAATGAGGTTGGCCTTCACGTTTTGACGGGCGGTAAGCTCGGTGATTTTCTTAATACCCTCGGAATCGAGAATGTTTTCAGAATCGAGGAATTCGAGTTTGGTCTGCTCTAAATAGTCGATGGCGCAGTCGTCTAACACGTAGCCGTTGAGGTCTGTGCCAATGATGTTGATGATTTCGTCGCGGAACTCACGTCGTGCCTCGTAAAGCATCTCAAAGTCAAACTTTTTACCTACCGTTTTCAAGGCCTCAGAGAACTTGGCTTCAAAGAGTGCTTCTAGGGTTTGGTGGTCAGAGGCTCTGGCACAGCCAATGGTTTGCGCCACGTTGATGATGTCTTGGGTGGCTTTGTTTACTCGAACAAAAAATGCCACTTTGATGTCTGCACGGAGATTGTCCTTGCAAATCAACCCGTCTTTTCCCATCCGGGAGATGTCGAGTTTCTTCACGGATATATCCATGATTTCTTCTTTGTGAAGAATGGGTACGACAATACCTGCGTTAAAAAATACGCGTACACCGCCCTGACCGGTGCGAACGAGTACTCGGCCTTGGTTGACCTTTTTGTACATGGATATTAGCCAAAACAAAAGTCCAACAAGGACGATGACGCCAATAATGGCAATGGTGTAAAAGGATTCGCTCATGTTAAATTGAATTTAGTGTGTTGTGGATTATTTTTCGGTTTGATAGGTCTGCACCAAGTAGAATTTCTCGTCAAACGATTTTTCTAGTATGATGACGGTTTTGTCGCGCTCAATCAATTCTTCCTCCATGGGTTGGGCGTAGACGATGAGGTCGTCTGATTCAATCTTGACTCTTACTTGCCCCATTCTGTCTTTCGCCAAGGGTGTGGTAACCAGCCCTATTTTACCGATGAAATCAATAGGAGGTTCGCCTTTGTGGTTAAACAACGCATATAGCTTGACAAATGGCTTGGCGATGATTTTTGTTGCCAGCATGCTCACAATGAACCCGGGAACGTAAATGGCAAAGCCAAGAATGCTGTTGCTTATGCCAAAGATGTAGGTCACGTTTACGTTAATCAGCCACATAATCATAATGACAATGGAGATGATGAACATTACGGGAAGCTCACCGATGTAGAAAAATTGCAGTATGCTTTGCCAAGCACTTTGAACGTTGACGGTTCCAACATCGGCCGACGACAAATCTCCGTCTGCGTCCGGTGTATCGATATCGGGACCGTCAAAGTCAAAGTTCAGCCCGGTAAAAATAATGATGAGCCAGTATAGGACGACCAGAATGGCGAGTATGCTAAGGATGAAGTTTGCGGGCGCAAATGATATTTCTATCAGGTTTTGCATGATCGCCAGAGTTTAATCGTTAGATTTATCCATTCCGATGGATTTTTTCAGTTTTTCCAGTTCATCGTCTACGGAAATGTCTTCCACAGCTTTGTTGAGCTTCGCTTCGTGATCGACGTTTTGGTTGGCGAGTTCACCGTAGGCTTCAGCGAGGGCTTCGTCTTGAACCACTTTGTCTTTCATGCGCTCCAGCATGGATATTACGCTGGTAGAGTCCATACCGGTCATTTGTTTGTTGATCACTTTGGTGGCGCTGCTCACTTTTACGCGTGCTTTTAGCGTTCTCAGTTCATTTTCCCACTGCTTGATGTTGGTTTTGATTTTTTCAACGTTGTTGTGCAGCGATTGCACTTGGTTCTCCAGACTTTCAACATCCTTCGTGGCCAGTTTGATTTCCTGAGATGTTTGCGTTTTCAAGCGAAGGTTCTCGCGCACCAAGGCATCGGCTTCATTGGCGTCGAGTTCGTTGTTTTGCGCTCTCTTTAACAGCATAACCGATTTGTCGTGCAAGTCCTTTTCACGTGTTTGCAAGCTGGCAAGTTCGCGTTTTCTGCGGATTTTCATAGCCTTAACTTCGGCTAGTGCCTTCATGGCTTTATCTTGATCCTCGCGCAAGTCACGAAGCCCTTGTTCGATCATCTTGATGGGGTCTTCTAATTTATCAATGGCAGAATGCGTCTCTGCTTGTCCGATTTTAAAAAGTCGTCTAAATACATTCATGATTACAGGTTTTAAGATTGTTTTGAAAATTCCAATAGCTCGGTTGAGTATTCGGAAAGCAAAAGCCCTAAAGCATTAAGCGTGCTTTCCAGTTCTTTTAGGTCAAGCGTATCGACTTGCAGGGTATTGCGGTAGATGACTTTTTTCTCGGTTTCATCCAATACAAAGGCACCGAATACGATGTCGCGGTTTTTGACCAGCAGTTTTTTAAACACCTCCGGGTCGTCGCGCACGTCAAACAAGTATTGTTCGATGATGACGATGGGGGTGGCAATGCCAATCACCATGTTTTTAACCCCAATCTCTTCGTTTTCGATAACGATTAAATTGTCGGTTTCACTTTCGTACACAATGGTGTGGTCAAGCTCTACGACGTAATCTTTAACTTTTTGGTAGTCTGTGTCCATAGAATTGGTATATTTTAGTGGTGGATAAAAGTAATTGATATTTTCTTTGACAGGGCAAATATAGGGTAAAAAAATACATTGCAAAAAATAATAGCAAAAAGCAAATAATATTTATTATTATTCGCTTTAGTTAGCTTTTTGCAATTATTGTTTTATATTTGCTGATGCTTTAAAACACCAACGACATGTCATATTTTGGAACCAACATAAAAAAGATACGTGGTATTAGAGGTCTCACACAGGCGCAATTGGCTGAAGAGCTCAATCTAACCCGAGGATCTGTAAGTTCGTACGAAGAGGGAAGAGCCGAGCCAAAAATTGAAACCATCATGATGGCGTCTGATTTTTTCGGTATACCAATGGAGGACTTACTCAAGCAAAAGCTAACCGTCAATCAGCTCATTGGTTTTAAGCATCCGCAGGTAGGACAGAGCATAAGTAATGATGCAAAAAGTATTAGCATAATGCCATCAGCCCCGGATTTTAGCGGTTTATCGGGCGACTTCATGGTTATTGACACAGCCAAGTATATTTTTACATCAGAAACCGTTCTGCAAGGTCAAGTGCTTTTCGGTGTTGAGGTTGACAATGTCTCTCCCGGAATGTGCGCACTCCAGATCAACAACAAATGGTACATCGATGAGGTGGAATCAATTGAGGGAGAATCGACGTATAACATTGGCACGACACAATTCAAAGCCGATCAAGTTTCCACCTGCATTTCCATTTTTGGCGTTTACATGCCTTCGCAGCACTTGAATCTATTGATGGGATTGAAACAGCGGTTGGATAAATTAGAAGCAAAGGCCACGTAGAGACGCAAAATTTTGCGTCTCTGCATCGTTGTATAATTTTCATTATTCTTCCTTGCAGCAATGCATGTCAATCGGTAAGTAATAATGTAGCGCTATGTATGCGCAACGTAAGCAACCGCCGA
>SKIJ01000137.1 GCA_007116495.1 Cryomorphaceae bacterium
ATGTAGATATTGAACGTATCGATGAGCTCTATGGCGATAAGTATGTTGAAAAACACCGGCAATACTGCAGACGTTTGCTCCTTGGTTATCAACAAGCGATCACTGTGATCGTGGGCTGTAAATAAAGCTTTTCCAAATTGATAAAGCAATTCAATTATCTCAACTGAGATGTATAAAACAACAACACCTGATAAGATGTAGAATACGAATCGCTCGAAGCCATGTGTCCATTTGGTGTACTTCATCTTGCTTTTGGTGTTTATATATCAATTCATTTATTGACTTCAGCAAAAAGCTATGCCATTACAAACCGATGAATTTAAATGGTTGCGCTGCTTCAAAATGTGCTGAAGCCTCACCTGAGTACGTCTGATTATTGGAAACGTCTAACTTTTTCACCTCATTGCCTTTTGAGAAATCAAAGTTTTTGAGGTCTACCCAAAAGGTATTGGGAGTTAGTGCTGTTTCGAAATAGTAAACGAGATTCTTTTGATCAGACACCACACGCCATCTGGTGGTCGATAAATTAGGAAATCCTTCAATAGTAAAACCGTAGGGCACCGACACATTGCGAATCACACTCATTACGCCGGCCACAGCTACGCGTGTATTGTCGGTTTCAGGAATGGCATCAATAAAGAATGAGGCGCGAACAAAGCGATCAGAAGCGGTGACAGAGCCAGGCAAAAACGTCTTTCCCGGGATATTGTCCCAATACTTTTTAATGGCCAACTGTTGCAAATATGGCGGATCGTTGGTCATTACAATATACGAAGGATCATGGTGAATAACAAGCTTCCCATTGATGTACTCCAGAATGGCATTATCACCTGTAGCATCTGAAAGGGAGAGGTGAACGGTGGTGAATTTATCGGTACCGGGAATAAAATCAGAGACAATAGCGAAGGATTCTTTCCCGAATTCCTTTACCGCTTCTTCCACCGTAGCAAAGTTATCTAGGGCATATTGAGCCCATAATGAAATGGCCATTCCCTTTCGCTTTCCATCTTTTTCGAATGAAGGATACTGCGATTCCACCAACCACAGCATATTGGCAACCAATCCCTTTTCATTCATGCCGTCACTGGTGGCGATATCCCAAGAACTGGCAGCGATGCTTCCGTACTTGGAGGTCCATTCAATCGAATTTTTACCCACCTCACCATTTCGTTTTATTCCTCGAGGAAAAATCCACAAATTAGCAGGTATCTCTACAGCAAAATCCATAGATCGACCAGTGAGTACCGTGTTATTAGGTCCTTTATAAACAACCCGCGTACACGCTTCGGTTTCGGTTGTAAATGATACGGTAAAAAAGATTAGTGCAGCAAGTGAGGTAAGTGTCTTCTTCATATTCAATTGATTTTGACGGTAAATATAGTACAAAAACAAGACAAAAAGTCATTGAGCCAAAAAACGAAAAAATTTAGAACAATGCAATGGTCATGTTTGATTTGACCTTACACTCTCTAACAGATATTTGTTTTTTATTTACCTTGCAACCATATAAATGAAGCGTGCATCTAAATACAAATCATTTCATTTTTCTATATGTTAAAAAAACTATCCTTAGCAATTGCGTGCTTAATTGGCTCGTACTCCTTTGCGCAAACACCTTATTTTCAGCAGGAGGTCAACTACAGAATAACTGTCACTTTGGATGATAAGTTACACTTTTTACATGGTAATATTGACATAGACTACCACAACAACTCGCCGGATACATTGGATGAAATATATATTCTCACCATGCCCAACGCCTATCAAAAGGGCACGGCTTTGTACGAGCAATTACTCATCAGCGGAGATAAAATCTTACTATTTAACGACCCGAAAAACAGAGGATTTTGTGATTCGCTTTTATTTTCACAAAACGGCAAACCCATATCCTTTGAAAATGCAGACAATCATTTGGACGTACAGCGATTGATGCTGCATACACCCATTCATCCCGGGGAAAAAACCACCTTAAGCACGCCCTTTCGCGTGAAGATTCCCAACGCAGAGATCTCGCGTTTAGGACATATTGACCAGGATTATATGATTACCCAATGGTATCCCAAACCGGCCGTTTACGATAAAAATGGTTGGCACCCCTACCCCTATCTCACGCAGGGTGAATTTTACAGTGAGTTTGGGTCCTTTGACGTTTCCATAACGCTACCGGAAAACTACTATGTTGGCGCAACCGGCGTGCTGCAAAATGAAGATGAATGGGAACGCATTGCCGAACGAGAAGCGGAAACCAAAGATGGCTCATTTGACGGAAAAACACCTTCTTCATCTAGCGTATTGAAAACCTTACGGTATAAGCAAGACAATATTCACGACTTTGCGTTTTTCGCCTCGATGTCGTTCTACATTGAAACCCAAGATTTCTCCGTTGGTGACCGCACCATCAAGGCAATGGCCATGTACCAGCAGGCAAATAAAAATGTTTGGGAGAACAAGGGCGTAAACTACATCATAAACGCGACTCAATTCTACAGTAAGGAAGTCGGTGACTACCCATACGATTTTGTGACGGCGGTTGACGGCACCATTTCCGCAGGTGGCGGAATGGAGTACCCCATGGTTACCGTAATCGGCTCCACAGGATCCGGCAAATCATTAGACAGAGTGATTGCCCACGAAGTTGGTCACAATTGGTTTTACGGGATTCTCGGATCAGACGAAAGGCGCTACCCTTTTATGGATGAAGGACTAAACACCCACGTTGAGTCCATGTATATGCAGCATTTTTACCCTGATGAAGGTTTGCTGGGTGACTTCAAAGCATTTGGTTTAAATAAGTGGAAAGACAAAGACCAGTACTATCTCGCCTACCGCATTAAGGGAAGTTGGAACGAAGACCAACCCATGAACGACCCTTCTACGGCGTTTTCTGAAATCAATTACGGTTTGGTCGTGTACATGAAATCTGCGGTTGCCTTTCAACACTTGCGGGGATATCTCGGGGAAACTGACTTTTTAAATGCCATGCACCACTATTACAATACGTGGAAATTCAAACATCCCGCACCGGAAGATTTACGGGCGGCATTTGAGGAAAGTACCGGAAAAGATCTCAGCTGGTTTTTCGAAGACATCGTAGGAAGCACGAAAAAGGTTGACTATAAAATTGTGTCGTCAAAGATTGTAGGCGACAACGTAGAGGTTACAATTCAAAACAAAGGAAACATCACTGCACCGTTACCGCTTACGTTTGCCAACGACACTACTGTTTGGCGTGAGGGGTTTACGGGTAAAAAAACATTTGTATTTCCTGCGGAGTGGACGGAAGAGGTCATTCACAACAAGACCAACAACTCCCTTGACCTCGTGATTGAAAACGACGCGACGTCGGCGGTGCGAAAACGCACCCTTAAATTCCTTCCAATGCTCGAGCACCGCGAGGAAAACCGACAATTACTCCTACCCGTTCTGGGGTTCAATACCGGCGACGCATTCTTTTGGGGTTTAGGTGTTCACAACCGCTCGGTGTTTGGAAAACCATTTGAATACTACATTGCACCGGCGTTTGGGTTTTCGTCCAATAGTTTGGTGGGATTAGCCGGATTCAACTATCATTTTTTTACACCAAAAATTGCCGGACTGAGCCGCATCAGTCTCGAAACCGAAACCAGTCGTTTTTTCACCTCACGCGGCGATGCTCCTTCTTTGTACAATCGCTTCAATCCCAACCTTATCTTCCATTTTCGTACAACCGACCACAGCAGCAATTTCAGTCACAAGGCCGGGATTCGGTTTCGTTTCATCGAGTCCATTGATCAATGGAATAACGAAGATCTGGAAATGAGTCATTGGTACACCGCCAACGAAGCCTTCTACACGTTCAACAAGAGCAACTTCAATCGAACACACAACGGGTACATCGGCTTAGAATGGATTCATGACCTTTCTGTAAGTGGCCCGGAAAGCGGCATGTCTTCCAATCAAATGTCTATGGCTAAGTTATTTGGAACCTACAATTACAAACGACGATATTGGAAAGAGAAATACGTAAAAACCAGAATCTTTGCAGGCGCCATGCTTCCAACAGACGAACATTCTCCGTATCACTTTCGCCTAAACGGCTGGGATGGGCAACAGGACTATCGCTTAGATGAATTATTCTTTAGCCGCAGCGGAAACCACTCGCAGTTCTTAGAAAACGAAGGCGGCTTTATTGTGTTTACCCAACTTCAAGCACACAGTGTACTAACGTCAGGAAAGGTGACCGTGGACGTCCCCTACTTACCCTTAAGTATATTCGCTGAAGGGGCCATCATGAACCACGAAACCGACAATGGCAACATAATTTGGAACGGTTACTTCTCATCGGGACTCATGTTTGAAATCATACCCGATGGCTTATCTGTTGGCTTCCCTCTCTTCAACGACAGTCGATTAGAAGACCACGTGAGCACCCTGCAACCGGATTTCTGGAACCGCGCACGTATTATGATTAACATCCGAGGCGCCAATCCGTATAAGTTCATTCGCGAGCTGTTGTAATTCAATTAAGTTGAACGTGTAGTTCGCACAATCAAAAGCCTCGCAGCATACTCTGTTATTGGGTTAAATTAATTCGATATGTTTGAATTTACGGGGAATTACAAATGCTTAGGATTACGTTTTTTTGACCGAAGCGTATCTACCTTAAATACAGCACTATATGACAGCATAAATGGATATTTATCTTGAGCAGCAAAAGGCGACATATACATTACACCACCGTTTAACTGTATACTTGATGACATAAAAAAGCCAAGCGTTAAGGAATTAAATCGAACATTATTTTGCCTCCCGTTTATAAAAAAATGTTCACTCATGATGTTCATATTATCTCTTAGCTTGAGCTTTCCCGACACGTTGAAAAAATGATATGGAGAATACATAATACTAAAATTATTGCGTTTATTACCAATTGTTACAACACCATATGGCAATGCGATGAATGAACTATCGCGTGTTGATTGGTTGGGGATAAACTGCCACAAGACTTCTGAATCATAGGATCCCGACCCAAAAAGCCCATAACGAGCTGATCCTTCACTGGGAAGGTTAAACGTAAATAATCCGCCCCCAATACTGACATATTCAAAAGCTTCAAAATGCAACTTAGTATTGGTAAATATCGGTAAGTATCGATATTCGTTATTCAAAAACATACCATTTAAAATCATTAATCCCGGATTAAAACCAATCGAGGTTGATAGAAAGTCCGTCACCCCTATTGAAAATGAATAAAAGTTAGACGGTATGTATTCACCAATAATACCTTTATTGTCCGTACGTCTTATATTAAAGAAAATTTGATTTAAAAAAGGGCCATTCAAAGCCACATAAGATTGTCCTTTTTTGGGACCAAATGCCGTAGGCGCTATGCTATATCGTGTCACCGCACCATTAAGCGTATCTTTTTATGCAAAAAGTGCAAATGCTGAAAACACAAAAACTATTGTTATAAATCGTTTCATGACATTTTTATTTATCGTTAAACATTGTTTTAAAGCATTTACAATTATTAAATGAACGAAATAATTAATATGCTTTAGAATGCAAATATATACACATTTGTACGAATATACAACAAAACGAAAAGGAAAAAGGCAATGGCTCGTTAACATGCGTTTCACGACAGTCTATAGTGACTTATGCCCACTGAGCATATTGTTCACGACACACCACAACAACATATGAAAGGAATCTTGTAGGCATAAAAAAAGTAGAGGAACTGCACGTAGCATCTCTACTTTTTATACCGAACATAACGCAGCTATCGAGCTTTATAGACAGTCACTTATTTGTAGCCCCGCTAGGAATCGAACCTAGATCTAAAGTTTAGGAAACTTCTATTCTATCCATTGAACTACGGGGCCAAAAAACATGGCAAATATATTGGGAAGAAACATCAAAAAAAAGCCCCACCTAAATGGCAGGGCTAAATCAATTTTATTGTGGCGTTGCGTTTGTGTACAGACGTTGCATGCAATGTCTCTAGGCACACACACGCAATGCCTAACACTATTTTGTGATATTGATCCGTTCGTTTACAACGCCCATATCGGTTTCTACGCTTAGGATATACGCGCCGTTATGGAGATGAGAAATCTGCAATTCTTGTTGTGCGGTTCGGTTACCGTCTTCAAAATAGACAATTTTTCCGCTCATGTCCATCATCTTCACACCAATCACTTGACGATTATTTCCATCCAACGAAACATGTACACGATCACTGGCCGGGTTTGGGTAAATCTTTGTCAATGAGTTCTTAGTGCTGGCTCTGTCTTCAATAATATCAGAACCTAAGTTTGGTGCGTCCAATACACGCTTGATGCGCGGAATAACAAAGTCAAAGATGGTATCGATATACGCTTTGGATTGGGCCACATTGTTGGGATTGGTTTCATTGGCTCCATTAGGGTCAGCCGGATCCCACCAGTCCCACGGATTGGCATTGACCAAAAATGGCGCTGCGGGATTGGGTGGCGGAATATCAAATGGTAAAATGTGATGGATTCCAAAGGGGTTGTAAGACGGATTTCTAGCTTGAAGACTTAACGCATCGTTCCAATCAAATTCTAAAACATTGAGGTTGCGCAATTGAGAGGCGCGGGTGATGGCGGTCAAACTTCCGGCAACTTCAACCACATTAAAAAATTGGTTTGTGATGGGCACATTCACCATACCGGCTACAAAGGGCGCAAAGAAGTCCTGTACCACGTGAACGGAAACCATTACCGGATCGCCTTTTTCCAACCAACTTTCGTCGCCCAATGCACCACCCAAGTTGATGGCCATGGCAAAATCGGAAGAAACGCCGGGGAAGTTCACATAGTTACGACCTTCACATGTAGGGTCAACTTCCGGTAAACCCAGTGCGGTGGTATCGCCGGTTAAGCAAACCTCACCACCAAAACCCCACCAGTCGCCAACAACCGCTGTATCGACGTAAGGATCTCCGGCTGCTACGGGCTTTCCGTACAATCCGGTTGCACTTGCCTCCTCGTACTGAAACTTATCGAAACCGGCAACTTCATCATACTTATCGAGCGTTGCCGCCGCAAAGGTGATGTAACCACCGGAACCCTGTCCCATAAGGATAATACGCTCTTCATTGATGCCCAATGGATTTCCTCCCAACAATGCATTGGCACGTAGGGCACGAACCAAGCTGCGCGCATCTTGAGTAGACTTGTAAACGGCAAGTAAATTAGAGCCTCTCCGTTGGTCGAGATCGGTGCTATTAGCCAACCATCCCACGCGATACGTGGCGGATATGGCAACAAACCCGCGCTTTGCAAAGCGCTTGCAAATTTCCACAGCTGCGCTATCGGTGCGCTCACCTACCGGTCCTGCGAGACCTTTTGGCAAAAAGCTGCCGGTGTGAAAATACACCACTACCGGACGATTGGTTTCACTATCTACGGCCGGACTCGGCATGTAGATATCCATGAAATTGGGAAGCAGCTGAGGACCTCCAATGGTGGGGGGAGCAAATTCCTGCCAATTCAATGAATACGGCTGATCCAGCATGCTGATGATGTCGGCGTCGGAGAAAATCTCATCGACGTATCGCGTTTGGGCGTACCCGAGCATTGAAACGAATGTCAAGGCACAAATGGATAATTGTTTGATCATAATTTTAAAATTTAGTAATGTCAAAGTTAAGTTTTTTTTCAATACGATGGCGAATATCGAAAAAATTATTTTCGCTTGAGATCCCAAAGCCAACTCAAGTAGAGCAATCGCCCAACACGTGGGCCGCCAAACACCTGAAACGCCATGTTGTTGAGTACGTTATTTCCTCCTATTTTGAGTGTGCTGCTCCACGCAGGAAAGCCAAAACTGATTTGCGCGTCTACCATATCGTAGGTATCGATGGATCCGGTGAATTGCGGTGACCCTTCAAAGAGAAACCCTTCTATCCAACGATAGTTAACCGCAAACCCGATGTGCTTTTGCTTAAAAATCTCGAGGTCAGAGCCGCTTACACCGATATTGAACTTGTGCTCCGGCGTATTAAACGCGGGAATGATGGGGTCATCGGCACCGGCATTGAGCCTATTCCAACTGTAATTACCACTGAAGGTGTACTTTTTTGCGAAAAAATAATTATACCCAAAAGTAAATCCTTGGGTTGTGACCTGTTCCGTAGCATTGGCAGCTACGCGGTAAACCTGCGCACCCGTAAAGGGGTCTCCAAATATTTCGTCGTCTAAGAATATGTCCGCACCAATATTAAACCCGATGAAATCTTGATAGAAACTGTAGTAATAATTGGCATCTAAAAAGAGTTTGTTTTTAATGGTTGTACGGTAGCCCACTTCCAGAGTTTGCACCCGTTCCGGCCTTACGGGTGCTACATTGTAATACTCCCAAACGTGTTCGCTGCGTTCAAATTGCGATTTCCCCAAATAATCCGTGATGTTATCTACCGGAACGAGGGAGTCGCGACCGTTTAGATTCCCCAGCAGTATGGCTCTTCCCACGTTGTAATATAGGTATTGATCCTGGAGCGTTGGATTGCGTATTGCTGAAGACAAGCTAAACCGCAGTGTATTGACCTCATCGATGTTGTAAATGAGAGATGTAGCGGGAGAAACGTAGTAACCAAAATTTTGGTTTTTATCCATCCGCACCGTACCGCTGAGAATAAAGAGTTCTCCTTTGAATTTTTTAGAAAACCCGGCGTACACGCCGTATTCGTAGTTGGAAATGCGCACACCGGCAGTATCTTCGAATATAGACCCTTGTGAATTGGGGCGATACAAGCGTCCATTTGCCCCTACGGTGACCTTCAAACGTTGCTCTTCAAAATCGAAGATACGCTCGCCGTGAAGGTGGTACAGTGCAGAACGATCAAAAAAACGCGTGCCCCCATCGGCAAAGTCAAGATTGGTATAATGGTTAAACAGCGAATCAAAAAGCTGAGTGCCCGGACGGAGTTCGCCAATGCCGAACGTATTAGTCAGCTCCCTTGTTTGTTGGTGTAAACGCGCCAGTTCATCTTCGTTTTTTATGAGAAACTCGTCGTACTGTTGAAGCCACAGGTCTCGTTCATTGTTGAAACTTGCCGTAGGAAAGCCGGGCAATTGGCGAACGGTTTGACTGGGCCACAAATTTTCGTAGGTCGACCCCCAGAAGCCTTCTTCCATCACCGCCTCTTGCATTTTGAGTGCCGTAAAATAAGCGTCGTAGGTGTTGCCGGCATCTTCATTGGTGGCGTAGGCGCGAATGAAGTACGTGTCTTTTTTCCGCCACTCCAATCGGTTTTGGAAAAACAACAGGTCGCGCAAACTGTAACGGTTATCTCCTTGGTATACGGTTGTACCGTAACCAAAGTTATTGGCAAGAATCAACTCCGATTGATTGTTTAATCTGTAGTGAAACGCAGTGGCCAATTTCAGATTACGGGTATCGTAATCCACCAAATCCACCTCACGAATCCCCTCTCTGTAGTACCGCCCTAACCCGGGGTACGAACGCAGGGATGAATTTGAAAAGGCCGTTTCGTCACCGTAAATATTCACGGCATCAAATCCACCGGGATTTCCGGGGCCGTCTAAGCTCTCTTCGGTTGGACCGTAGTTGTCTGCAACCCAGTCGTCCGCTTCGAGATAATAGGCATTGATTTTCCACGCAAACCGGTCTTTGCCCTTTTTATCTTGGTATGCCCAGGCGTGTCGAATGGCGATTTCGCGCATGTTTCGCTCACCTACTTTTAATGAGGCCGAGGTTCCTTGAAACACAAACGGATCTTTGGTCGTCATTGAAACAACCCCGTTAAATGCATTGGGACCATAAAACGCAGAGCTCGCACCGGCAATGATATCCACATTAACCAAATCCAATTCGGAGGCACCCACAAAGTTTCCCAACGAAAAGTTCAACCCGGGCGCTTGATTATCTACACCATCAATGATTTGCAAGGACCGCACCGGAGACGTACTGTTAAACCCCCGGGTATTGATGATCTTAAACCCGATGCTGGCACTGGTGAGGTCAACGCCTTGAAGGTTTCCCAAGCTCTCATAAAAACTCACCGCCGGAGATTCGTTGATGGCCTTGACGTCTAAAGCAACAACCGATAGCGCACTTTCCTTTTGCTTTTTACTCAACCGCTGCTCTACAACGGTAACCTCACCAAGCGTTGCTTTATCTTCTTGGAGCTTTATAACCGATACTTCGCCGGGTGCATCTATGCGGATCACTTGGGTAACACACCCCATGTAGCTAACTTCGAGATCAACCGGAAATGTTGTTTTGGGATAAACGGAAAAGCGGCCTTCGGTATCGGTAGAGGACCCATCAAGTATGCGGTTGTTTTGCTTTACCACCACATTAGCCCCCACGGCCGGCAAACCATCGCGGGAATCGATTACCGTTCCGGTTATTTGTGCAACGAGCACCTGACCGCAAATAAAAAAACAAAGCGTAATAAGTAATCTCATAGGCAATTTAAGGTCGAAAAACATAAAGAAAACACAAACATATAGCGAAGGATAAACAACGAGGCCGTTCTTTTTCTAAACTTTGCGTTTTAAATGCCAATATTATGAAAAACTTTTTATAAATGAACAAAAAAACCTCTCCGATCTAAAATCAGAGAGGTCTGTATTTTGCCGGTTAACCACAACCGACCTAGCGCATCATTGCTTGCGGAACACGCTGCAAAAACGGCTGCCTAATGATCAGTTTTACCCTTGATAAACGCCTCCATCACAGCATCGCTAACGCCAACGGACGAAAAGCCTCCGTCGTGAAACAGGTTTTGCATGGTTACCTTTCGGGTTAAATCGGAGAACAAACTGATCACGTAAGATGCGCAATCATCTGCGCTTGCATTGCCTAAGGGCGACAATTCTTCGGCGTAGTTAATAAACCCGTCAAACCCTTTCACACCACTTCCGGCGGTGGTCGGCGTCGGACTTTGGGAGATGGTATTGACGCGCACCTTTTTCTTAACACCGTAGTGGTAGCCAAAACTACGCGCTATGGACTCGAGATAGGCTTTGTTGTCGGCCATGTCGTTGTAATCGGGGAAGGTGCGTTGAGCGGCAATGTAGGTCAGCGCAACCACACTGCCCCACTCTGCTATGGCGTCGAGCTTATAGGCCGTTTGCAAGGTTTTATGGAAACTCACGGCCGATACATCCCAGCCTTTTGCCAACCAGTCGTGATTGAGGTCGGTGTAGTGCTTGCCCTTGCGTACATTCACCGACATACCGATGGAGTGCAACACGAAGTCGAGGGGCTTACCCAAAACCTCTACGGCTTTGGTAAATAGGTTTTCTAAATCGTCCATAGAAGTGGCGTCGGCGGGTATGATTTCCGAACCGGTTTTTTCTGCCAACTGCTGTATCGCGCCCATACGCATGGCTACCGGCGCGTTGGTCAACACAAACTTAGCGCCTTGTTGGTGGGCTTGCTCTGCCACTTTCCAAGCAATGGAGTTTTCGTCTAACGCACCGAAAATGATGCCTACTTTTCCTTCTAATAGTGTACTCATAATGGATGATATTTGCGGGTAAAGATAAGATAACAAACCTTATTGCAGGGAGAAGAAAGGGGTATTTTATGGCAATTTAGCCGTGGATGCGTATTCACCATTCACTCGAAGAACCACAGCAAACGGTTTGGACTGTATTGAGCGATTCCTAGACGAACACTGCACTGCGGGGCACAGGAACGCGCTCAGTCGAGACGTTTGCTCTTTGTCCACAGCACCTCCATTTCGTCCAAACTAAGGTCGTAAAGATTCTTACCGGCAGCTGCCGCCTGCTTCTCCATCGACTGAAAGCGGTGGATGAATTTTTTGTTTGTACGCTCCAAGGCAGAATCGGGATTGATGCCGGCCAAACGGGCGTAGTTGATGAGGGAAAACAACAGGTCGCCAAATTCTGCCTCTCGATCGGCAGCGGTACCATTGACCTGCTCGGCTTCAAATTCGCCAAACTCCTCCCGTACTTTTTCCCAGGCCAAATCGGCTTTATCCCAGTCGAAGCCCACGCCACGGGCTTTTTCCTGCGTGCGAAACGCCTTTACCATGGAAGGGAGTGAACGCGGAACACCGTCTAACACCGACCGGTTTTGCTTATCGCCGAGTTTTATTTTTTCCCAATTGGCCTTCACCTCCTCCTCGGAATCGGCGTTTACATCGCCATAGATATGAGGGTGGCGTTCCACCAATTTATCGCACACAGAGTGAAGCACGTGTCCCATGTCAAATACCTGTTTCTCCGAAGCAATTTTAGCGTAGAACACCATGTGCAAGGTGATGTCGCCCAATTCCTTTTTAACCTCTTCTAAATCGCCGTCTAAAATGGCATCTGCCAATTCAAAGGTTTCTTCAATGGTGAGATGGCGCAGGCTTTCCATGGTTTGCTTTCTGTCCCACGGACAACCTTCGCGCAACTCATCCATGATGGTGAGCAAACGATCAAAAGCAGAAAGAATTTCCTTGCGATTATTCATATCAAATGTCCGAGTGGAATCCCGGAGATATTGCGTTACCCTTCGTTTTCTTCCTTTGCTTCAGCAGCTTTCTTATCGAGCGCTTCTTTGCGTTTGGCTTCAATGTCTTCGCGCTCTTTTTTCAAATCGTCAAAAAAGGCGGCATTTACAATGTCTTTATCGAGCAGTAAATTATACCACTGCAACACTTTTTTCATGTCGCTAAAATACACACGCTCGGTATCGCGTTCTGGGAGTGTTTCGTCAAAAAAGGCCTCCACCTCGTCTTTCGATGCCTTGTGACTGATGGCTTCCGGGCCACCCTCGCGCGTAAAAAAGCGCTCAAACACATCGGCTAAGGAAATTTCTTCGTCCATGGTGTAAATGGCAACATCGCCGAGCGACATAACGGGCTGACGAGAGGAGATGGACGTCCGGCGACCATCGATGAGTGATTCTGCAATAACGTTGTTTTTACCGCTGGCTTTCAACAAGTATAAACCGGGCTTTCCACTGACGTGGAGAATGTCGCGTAGCGTCATAATATATTCTAATGGTTAATGAATCGTG
>SKIJ01000147.1 GCA_007116495.1 Cryomorphaceae bacterium
AAACCAGGCGATGTTGCTGCTGGAGGGCTTGGCCCACTCTTCGGTGCTGAGTTCCGTTTCGTTGATGCTCAGACGGTCTCTGCCGTGAATGACAGCCTGCTGAGAGGCGAAGACGGCTACGACGGACTGTGCATCATCACTGGGGACGCCGCTCAGTAACATCTCGGCCATGGAGCCCGCGCCGGGCAGGGTACGCAGGTAAATAAAGGGGTTGTCGGTATAGAACGGCGTGCGGTAATAGTGGATGCTGCGGCTGTCTTCCTCTTTGGGGCTGACCACAAATTCGTAGGCGATGCCTTGCTTTGCCGTAAACGGTCCCCAATGCCCGTGGTCGTCCACCGTGAATTCGGCAGCAGGGGTTTCTTGTTGGCGTTCCCCGCTGTTGGTACGCAGCCCATACACGGCCATTTTGGCGCCCGCTTGAATCTGGTTTTCTCCCAGACTTAAGACCTTGCCGGAGAGTTGGATGTGTTTGTTTTCGGCATGGGGTACGGTTAATCGCTGGGGTTTTTCTCCGGTGAAAAATGCAAACATCGCGGCAAAGGTTTTCTCGGAAGTAGCCACTTTGACCCCTAATGATATAGGTTGCCTTCGGCCATGGATTTATGAACGGCTCAACGACTAAACACCTCAACGTCTCAACAATCAAGTTTTCAATTCGCCATCCTTAAACCACCTTCATGCCCAACTTGTGTTTCGCAACGCTTAGCAGATAAAGCATCACGGGCACCATTACCAAGGTGAGGAACGTGGCAAAGGTAAGACCAAAAATTACCGTCCAAGCCATGGGCCCCCAGAACGCAGCGTTGTCGCCACCGAAGTAGATTTGTGGGTCGTATGCGCTGAAAAGGGTGAAGAAGTTGATGTTCATCCCAGTAGCCAGGGGAAGTAAGCCAAGTACAGTGGTGATGGCGGTTAGCAGTACCGGACGCAAGCGCTTTTCACCACCTTCAACAATGGCATCATAAATCTCAGAGATGCCAATGCGGTCATCCGGATCAAGTCCCAAATCTTGTTTGCGGCGTTTGATGAGTAGGTTGGTGTAATCGACCAATACAATGGCGTTGTTAACCACGATTCCCGCAAGGGAAATCACACCTACGCTGGTGATGATAACGACGAAGTCCATGCCGCTAACAACCAAACCCAGCAATACGCCAATCAAACTCAACAATACTGAGGTCATAATGATGAAAGGGGTGGTGGCTGAGTTGAACTGCCCGACCATAATGAGGAATATTAAAAAGACGGCAATCAACAAAGCATTGATCAAAAAGGCTAATTCTTTGGCTTGATTCTCTTGTTCCCCGGTAAATTTAAAGGTCATATCGGGTGGTAACTCGTAGTCGCTCAGTCGTTCCTTTATGGCATTTACCGTTTCGGTAGGATTGTACCCTTCCAGCACGTTGGAGGAAATGGTAATTACACGATCTAAGTCTTTGCGATTGACAGCATTAAACGTAGAAGATGTTTTAACATCTGCTACAGCCGAAATAGGTACTTGTTTTATTTGTCCGGTTCCGGCATCGCGGAAGGTAATTTTAGTATCCATCAGTCTGCTGAGATTGTAGCGATCGCGGTCTTGGAAGCGCAAATTGATGGGGTAATCTTCTCGCACTTCTCTAAATGTTGAGACTTCTTTTCCAAACAACGCAGTTCGCATGGCATCGCCAATCTGGGCGGTAGACACACCCAATGCTCTGGCCTTGCGCCTATCGATGATGATGGGGAGTTCGGGTTTGCCCATTTGCACATCCAACTTGAGCTCTTCAACACCAGCGATTCCCGCAAGGTTGATGTATCGCCTCAACGCCTCAGCTTCCACCAACATTTCTTCGTAGTCTTCGCCAATGAGTTCTATGTTAATGGGAGCGCCTGCGGGTGGGCCAACGGCATCTTTCGATACGCGTATTTGTGCGCCAGGGTAATCGCGTAAGGCGTTGCGGATATCTTCTAGAACTTGCGCTGTAGACACCCCACGTCGATCGGCATAGTCGACAAAAGATACTTCTACACGTGCTTTGTGAGGGGTAGGGGCGCTGCTTGCACCTTCATTGGGGTCAGAGGCACCCATACCTACTTGTGTAATGATGGAATTCACCAAGAATGAGCGATAGGAATAGGCGACCTCGTTGGTGTCGATGTCGTCGTCGATGTATTCCGATAATAGATCTTTAATGCGCAGTTCGATATCGTAAGCAGCCCGGTTGCTCACTTCAATGTCTGTACCGATGGGTAATTCGACGTAAATGTCGGCTTTTTTGGGTGGATTGTCGGGGAAGAAAAGCGTATTTGGAGAAGCGACCTTTACGAGATACATGCTTAAGCCAAGGAGTACAAATGAGCCGACCAAGAAAACCACGGGGTTTTTACCTTTAAGGGCAAATGTCAACGTGTTTCGATAAACCTTCTCGAGTTTAGGTAAAAATACTTTTTGAAACCAATCGGTAGCAGGTGTGATGAAAAAGGTATTGATCGGTCGGAGTAGGGCGGCGAATATCAAAAGATTTCCTGCCCAGTAAACACCCATTACGATGAATACAGAGCCAACTAAAATCATGGCAAGAGAAAAAATGAAGATGCGCTTGATGTTGGGTTTATCTTCTTTGATTTTCATGTAAACCGACGTCAATACAGGGTTGATTACCAACGCTACAAAGAGCGATGACCCAAGAACAATCATCAAAGTAATGGGGAGGTATTTCATAAACTCCCCAAAGATACCCGGCCATAGAGCCAACGGAACAAACGCGGCTAATGTAGTGGCCGTAGAGGCAATGATTGCCCAAGCCACTTCACCTACCCCTTGCTTTGCCGCCGCAATGGGATGCTTGCCTTCGTCCATTAGGCGGTAGATGTTTTCCACCACCACAATACCGTTATCTACAAGCATACCCAAGGCCAGTACCAGAGAAAACAACACGATGGTGTTTAGGGTAACACCAATGCTGCTGAGAATTAAGAACGATAACAGCATCGACAGCGGTATGGCAATCCCAACAAATAGGGCATTGCGCAAACCGAGGAAGAACATGAGTACAACGATGACGAGTATCACCCCAAAAATGATGGAGTTTTCCAGTTCGTCGATCTGTGCTTTGCTCGAATCACTCTGATCGTTTGTGATGGAAATGTCGAGGTTTTCGGGGAGGTATTCCTCCTTTGCCTTGGCGAGAATGTCATTGATTTTTTCCGAAACAATGATCAGATTTTCCCCGCTGCGTTTTTTGACGTCTAACATTACCACCGGGCGGAAAAATTCGCGGGCGTAGGATTCTTTTTCTACTTCGCCAAATGTGATTTCAGCAATATCGCGGAGGTAAACGATGTCGCCACCCTCGTGCTTAACCACGATGTCGCCAATTTCATCCATGTTTGTGAAATCACCCGATATGCGAACGTTTTTTCTGAAACCATCTATTAGGAGGTCGCCACCGGAGATGGAAAGGTTTTCACGCTGAATGGCATTTCCAATATCGTCGAAGCTCAGTTTTACAAGTTCCAACTCGCGTTGATTGATGGATATGCGAACTTCCTTTTGATCCATTCCGCGAATGTCTACTTCAGATATTTCTTGCAGTCCCTCAATTTTATCCTGTAAATACTCGGCGTAAAATTTGAGTTGCTCAGCCGAGAATTCTCCCGAGAGGTTGATGTTGAGAATGGGCACTAGCTCGGCAAAATTCAGGGCAAACACGTTTGGGTCTGCGGGAAGATCAGAGGGGAAGTCCGGGTCGCTTTTTGCGATATCCACCTTGTCCTTTACACGCTGCAAGGCTGTTTCGGGACTAACAGAAAAGTCGAACTTGACGCGAATGGAGCTGAAGCCTTGAATGGAGGATGAGGTGATTTCATCCAAACCACTAGCAGAATTAATTTCTTTTTCCAGTGGTCTGGTTACGAGTTTTTCGATGTCGAGAGGCGCATTACCAGGATAGGGTGTGCTCACGTAAACCTCCGGTGCTACAATTTCCGGGAAGGCCTCCGACGGCATAGAGCGGTAAGCGAGAAGTCCGGCAAAGAAAATGATAACCGTCAATACAAAAACGGTGTTCTTATTTTCAATGGATTTGCTGGAGAGATTGAACTCTTTTTTAACCTCTTTGTCGAGTGTGTTGTCCTTCATATCAATCGTTGTCGGAAATTTCTTCGGTGATGCGTACGCTCTGCCCGCTTTTAATGCTGCGCGAGCCCTTATCTACGATGAGTTCGTTTGCGGTAATTCCTTCGATGATTTCGGTGCGCCCTTGGTAGGTCATTCCGGTAGTCACAAATCGTTGTTTTGCCTTAGAAATCATTTCTTCATCTTCAGAAAACTGAATGACGTATACAAAGTCTTTGCCTTCAGCATTTTGTTGAATAAGTCGGTTGGGAATGCTGATAGTGCTGTCTTGAGCATAGTCTAGAATATACACATTAGCCATCAAATTGGGCTTGAAGTACTCATTGGCATTTTCCAATCGAAACACCACTCTAAATGTTCGGTTGTTGGGGTTGATGATATTGCCGGTTTGGTTTACGGTTGTGTATACAATTTCGTCTAATGATGGAAATTCTAGGCGTGCCTTACTGCCCTCGCGTATTTTGGTCACGTAGCGTTCGCTAACATCAGCATTGAGGTACACTTCTTTGAGGTTTACCAAGCGGAGCATGGGAGCTTGTGGTGAGGCAAGTTGTCCAATTTTAACGAAAATCTCGTCCACTTTACCGTCGAATGGGGCGGTAATTCTGGTCTGTTTGAATTGAGCACGCAGTGTTTCCAATCGTGACTCAAGATTCTCGACGTTGTTTTTGCTTTCTAAATATTGAAGCTCCGAACCAATTTTTTGATCCCATAGTCGTTTTTGTTTATCAAATACGGTTTTGGCAAAGCGCAGTTGTGTTTCCGCTTCTTTGATGTTGTTTTGAATGATGGAGCCATCCAATTCTACGAGTAATGTGCCTTTTTTCACATATTGGCCTTCGTTTACGCGAATGGAGGAAATGGTTCCTTGTGTTTCGGCGGTTATTTGTGCATTTTTATCGGCTTCTAGTGTTCCGTAAATTTCCACATAGTGTTCAAATTTACCAACCGAGCTTTTAAATGCTGTAACGGGAGTTTTAGATTTACCGCCACTCTGCGCCAACAAGTCGCGCTCTACGTCTTTGAGTAATTCTGTAAGAGAATCAATTTGCTGCGTAAGTTCGGTTTGACGTGCTTCGAGTTTGTCTTCAGGGATGTCTGTAGAAGAGTCACAAGCATATAAAAAGGCACTAACGACGGTGATTATAAGTAATCGATTCATTGTTTGTATTTAATAGGTGTTGTATTTGCCGATTAAGCGTTCCAGTTTTGCGCGCGCGCTAACGAGTTGTAAAAGTGCATTGATGTAGTTTCTTTCCGTTTCGAGAAACTGGTTTTCTGCCTGAGAAAGATCTAAGCTGCCACTGAGTCCTTCGCGGTATTTGACGCGGGTGTTTTCGAGGATTCTTTTCGCCAAATCGCGGTTTCGCTTGTTGGTCTGCATGCTCTTGATCGCTACGTTCAGGTCTCCCTTTGCTTGTTGGTAGTCAATGTGTGCTTGCTCTTCCACGCGCTTCTTGTTCATTTGAGCGCGATCGAGATCAATGCGTGCTTGTTGTGTGCGCGCATTCCTGCGCAGACCTGTGAAGATGTCCCACTGTAAGTTCAGTCCCAGTATGGAAAATGGAACCCAGGCGTTATCATCGGAAAAGTTGTTGAGGTTAAACAGGTTGAAATCGTCGGAAAAGTTGTTTCGGCTGTAGTTTAAGGAGCCACTAAGTTTTGGGAGATAACTCATTTGCTCGTTGCGAAGAGCCAAATAGGCGGCTCTCTCAGATGTTTCAGCACTTCGATATGGAACATAGGTGTCTAAGTCAAAACGCGTCTCCAAAATTTCTCCGGCAAATTCATTCAGTTCGGTAAATGTATTGATGTCATCGGTTAGTGTAAGAGCCTCATTTTGCGGATAGCCGATGATGAGTTTCAGCGTCATCATTGCGATGCGACTCTGATTTTTTACGTCTTCAATGTTGTTCTCCAAGTTGGCAACGGTTATTTCCAACTGGTCAACGTCTTGCTCTTCCAAAAACCCTTCTTCAAAAAGTGAGCGGTTTTCTTTGAGGATTTTACGCGACGATTCAAGATTGTCTTCTAAAAGGGAAATAAGCTCTTTAGAGATTACAACATTGCCATACGCGTTGTATACCTGTTCGGTGATTTCGGTTTTACTTTCTTCCAAATCCAAACGAGAGATGTCTTTGAACACTCTACTTGCCATTAGCGCCACAAAATAGGAGCCGTCGAATATCAGTTGATTGAGGTTTGCTCGGTAAGACGATTGGTAGGGGACACCAAAAGCCAATAAAACAAACTCCCCTTCTGCTGCTGTAGGGTCAATAAACTGAGCAGGAACCGGCTGCTGAGGAATGTCTATGTTGTAGTTCATTTCGGCACCAACGCCAATTTGCGGCAGTCCCGAAGCTGCGGTTTCTTTCACCGTTTTTTTAGAAATTTCGTAATCAAACGCTTTGTTGCGAACAGAATAGCCATTCTCAACAGCGTAGTCAACTGCTTGCTGTAAGGTGAAGCCAACAGGTTGTGCAAAACCGGTAACCACGCTGGTTACGAGTAAAAGAGTTAGGTAGCGAATTGTGCGCATATTATTCTTGGTACTTGTTTTTTAAGTGATCGCGTCCTTTGTCGGAAACAATGCCATGAAGGTGGTATAACAGTGCCTGTTTGCGAAGACGTCTCTTATCTAAATCGGGTTTCCAAAAAAAGTCGTCGTTCATAATCATATTGGCTTGCCCCAGATATAAGCGTGCAATGACTTGTGCATCAAAGTCATTGCGGTACACCCCTTCTTTCATGCCTCGTTCAAGGTTTTCAACTGTCATATTCACCATCTCAGTACGCTTGATGTTCTCAAGATGACTGTACGTTTCCGGATAATACTTTTTGAGTTGAAATAACATCCGCTCGTGTGTGGTGGTAAAATATTCCTGCATGGCGTCGTCCATAGCAAATAATTCGTCAATCGGATTGCTGGCCTTGTCGTGTATGCTCTTGGTAAAACACGCCACCTCTTCCGTCATGCGCATGATGCCTTCGTGTACGAGTGTGCTTTTGTTTTCAAAGTGACGATAAATGGTCTTTTTGGAAATCCCCAATTCACTGGCTATTTGATCCATAGACACAGATCGAAGACCAAATTGAAGGTACAACGACATTGCTTTTTCGAGAATGGTTTCGCGTTGATTGTGTGACACGTGTGATTGTTTGAAAAGGGGATGCAAAAATATATGTAGAGAACCTACGGAAACGAAAGTTGTTCCGTTAGTTTCCTTAATATGATGTTAAAAGGCTTAGATTGATTTGATGTAAAAACAAAAGGCCACACTCTTTGTGAATGTGGCCTTTTTAAAAAAAAAATGGACGCTCGTTACGAAGCAGCAAGCTTGTTTACATGCTTGGACAGCTTGGACTTTAAATTTGCAGCTTTGTTGTTATGAATGATGTTGCGTTTAGCTAAACGGTCTATCATGGATACGATGGATGGCAATACCGTAGTTGCCTCTTTCGCATCTGTAGTGCTGCGTAAACGACGAATAGCGTTACGTGCTGTTTTCGCATAGTAGCGGTTGTGAACACGACGCTTTTCGTTTCTTCTAATGCGCTTTAGCGCTGACTTGTGATTTGCCATATCGTTTTTAACGTATTTGGTAGCCCATAGGGGAATCGAACCCCTCTTTCCAGAATGAAAATCTGGCGTCCTAACCGATAGACGAATGGGCCATATAATTTTTCGTTATCAGTCGTTTCTCATAACGGGCTGCAAAGATACATCGGTTTTTATTTTCTGCAACACTTTGGAAAAAAAATCCCCTTTTTTTCAATGAAAGACGAATTATTTCTTTTCGTCCTGATTCATAGATGATTGAAAGCTTGGGGTTGAGTTTAAAAGTCCACGTTTTGCTAAAAAGGTTTCGCTTTCGGGGTCTTTTACCCGTGCTAATTGGTTGTGGAACCATAAAAAATATTGCAATCCAAATATTATTATGGCCAATACCAAGTGCATTGGTTGGGCTGCGGGCGGGAAGTCGGCATACACTAACGTAACGCCGGTAATGAGCTCCAATAAGAGTAAAACCATGATTAATGATATGTACGTTACCGGTTCATCTGATTTTCGGTTGCGCTGCCACAAAAACCCGTTAACAGCAAGTAACGCAATACTGAATGATCGGTGAATGTAAAAGGTTATGTCGAGTTCGCCAAGCCAAGCGCTGCGATTGCCGCCGTCAAATTGCTTGTAGAGCTCGTCTACTTGCTCGCGCACTTGCGTACCCATTATTATTTGAACTACGGTGAGAACTAGTGCTATGGAAAGCAATGTTTTTAATGGTCTGCTCTGCAATTGATATTTTTGCACGTTTTGCTGCAACAAGGCCATCATGGTGAATAGCAATGCGATGATGATCATTGCGCCCAGCATGTGGAGGGTTATTTGTCCGGGAATCAAATGACCGTCAACCACTAATTTACCCAACCATGCAACAAAGCCGAGCATAAACAATCCCGATGCCCCGATGAGGGTTATGATTGTAAACGATCGGAGGTAGTAAAGCGAAGCAAAAAAGATCAAAAGCATGGGGATGCCGGCGAGGGCACCTAACAGACGATTGATGTATTCAATCCAGGTGTGCACGGGATTGAAGATGCTGTAGTCGTGTTTTGTATATGCAGACCAATAATTGCGATCCCAATCACCTGAGGTTTGAAAATCGTTTTGAGCAACCCACAGGGTGTCGTTTACCACGATCATTTGTCCCTTTTTGTAATCGCTGTAAGGGTGAAACTCAACCTGCTCATGCTGTGTAGGTGGGATGAGCAAACCAAAACACTTAGGCCAGTCTGGACACCCCATACCCGATCCACTCATGCGAACCACGCTTCCTGCAACGATTACTAGGTAAACAAGTACGAGTTCAATGCGCAGCAAACGCAAAAGCAATCTCCTCATGGGATGCGTGTTTTTCTTATTTTTTTTCGAACGATTCAGCCAAACCCGATGCGCTGTAAGCACCGTTGTTTATTTCCGCAATGGCCATGCGAAGCGATGTGGTGTCGGTCATGCTGTCGTCGAACGTGACATTTGCAATGGCTTCGTCAAAATTTATGGAAAAAGAGACAACACCCGGGTGCTTGGCCATCTTTGTTTCAATTAGTTTTTTACAACCACTTTGGCACGTCATTCCCTCAACTTGAAGTGCATATTTGGTATTTGCTTCTGGCTCTTTAGCGGTTGTTTCAGATTGATTATTACATCCAACGAATAGTATAGCGCAAATGGAAAGAAATAGAGAACGCATAATTCTTATGTTTTACTAGATTGTAACAATTAGAAATTGTCTTTAGTTTGCAGTGATACAAAGATACAACAACGGTCGTCGTAAGGCTCCGTTTTTTGCTGTAATTAACTGTCACATCCGCATAATTTCTACGCTCTATTCTCGGTAAGCCTATTTCGTTGACAACACTTGTGATTCAATATGTCCGTCGTGCTTCGGCGTGCAGCCTGTCGTTGATTGTTTTGTCTCTCTAAGCCTTGTCGCCAACGCATTACACATAAATCAACTCTCCTTTTACGCTTTTGTGTCCCATTTCTTCCAGCACGTTAATATACCGATCTAGCTGTTGCTTGTGTTGAGGCATAGGATCGCCGGTTTTATAGTCGATGACGTATGTTTGGCCATTAGGGGTAATGGCGATGAGGTCGGGACGAAGAATGTCACCGCCGGGAAGAAGTATGGTTTGCTCGGCACGAATGTCGGTGGCGTTTGCGCGGATGTGTGCGCAGAAGGGGTGCGCTATTACAGTCTCTATGGCGTTGCGGATATCTGTTCGCTCGTATTCCGTAATGCGTTGGCTGCGTGTCATTACGTCGAGAGTTGGGTCGATTTTATCGGGGTCTAAGGCAATTGATTGTAGAGCGTCGTGGATGGTGTTACCGCGCGCAATGGCGGGGAGATCGTTGATGCCCGGACTGTATTTACGGCCTACGCGCAATATGGGTGCTGCGCCACCGGTGTCGATGTGTCGAATGTGATGTTCGGTCATCCCGCTGTTGGCTTTTTCTTCTATTTTGGGGTGTTTTTCACCGCGCGACAGTTCGTAGTAGTGGTCGGAGAAAGCAACGTCGAGTTTGTTCGTAAGGTAGCTGTAAACGGTGTTGTTGGCACTACGAGGTTCGAAACTAAGGGCGTACAAGCGCTGAGCGGCACGTGTAAACGCAACATAGAGCATGTTGATGTTGTCGAATTGATCTTCGCTGCGTTTTGCCTCCACGTGTTTGTTGTAAACGTCGGGGTAGGGGATGCGTTCTTTTTCTTCTTTGACGTCGACCTGCGTTTTGCCCAACGGTGAGCGTGTATCGTCGTCGATCCACATAGTAGACTGTTTGGCGTGAAATGCCCAGTCGGTATAGGGCATTATTACCACAGGCCATTCTAGTCCCTTTGCTTTGTGCACGGTGGTGATGTTGATGGCGTTGAGGTTTTCGGGTACGTCGATGCTGATGATTTCCCGTTGACTGTCGGCCCACCACTGTAAAAACTCATGTTTATCAATGGGGCTATCTTGAGCGCGGGTACGAACAGCCTGAATAAAGGCTTGTAAGTAAACGTCTTCGCCGTAATGGAGGTGAAACATCTGCATCAAACGTATGCAGGTTTCAACCAGCGGTAAAGAGCGTAATGCATCGGTACTAAACGCGGGAAATGTCCTTTGAATGGCGGTTTCAAACGATGCTTGGTCAAGCTGAACGTAATGATCTATCTGTGGGTGCACATCCTCGGTATGCCAGTCAAACGTGCCCATTTCGTAGAATGCTTGCAGCAGGTCGAAACGGTACCCTTTGAGATGCGGAAACAATGCGTACCCCACGGCTGCTACCACGCATCTAATGCTTGACTGGTTGTCAAGAATAAAGGATTCGTTGGAGATCACATTCAGTGCCGGGGTGTAATCGTTACGGCATTCATTGATCCACTGAGCAACTTTTTTCCCGTCTTTATTGCTGCGGGTAAGAATGCAGATATCGCGCAATTCATAGCCGTCATTTAGGGCTTCTTCGATGTATTTTAGTGTTCGCTCGCGTAAAACATCCTCTTTGTCGTCGCTGTATTTTTTTTGAAAAAAAGCCAACTCCAAATACCCGGAGTAGTGTTTGTGCGCTTTTTGGGTCACCTCGCTGTACGCAATCTCAGCCGGAGTGCTGCTTTCTCCTCGGTGTATAAAAAGGTCGTAAACAAAATCTACAATGGCTTTCCCTGATCGGTAGTTGGTGTCTAGGGTTTGATTGTTAAGGCCGTAACAGGCTATTTTTTTATTGTCGGGGAGTATGGAGAATCGCTCTGGATCGTTGTCGTTGTAGATGTTGATGAAGAGTTCCGGGTTACTGCCACGCCAGCGGTAGATACTTTGCTTTGGGTCGCCTACGAGCATGCTGCCGCCGTTGTTGGCCATGGCGTGCTGTGCTAGGGTCTTTAGGTTGTTCCATTGCAAATTGGAGGTGTCTTGAAATTCATCGATAAAAAACCATTGGTAGCGATCGCCAAGTCGTTCAAACATGTAGTCGGGCGTGTCGCTTCCGGTGAGTTCTTGTACAAGTGTTTGGAACTCGCCGATGTTGATGAAATTCTCTTCGTCGCGGAGCTGATTGTAGGCGGTTTGTAATTCACCCATCAAGGCGACGGCGTCGAAGTGTTTCTCAATTTCCTTAAGGATGTTGTAGGTGGGGAGCCACTTGCTGTAAATGGCTACCAATTCATCGAAGGCATCGGTAAGTGGCTGCATGTCGGCTGGGCTGGTCTTAGACCTAGCTCGGAGAAACGCATTTTCGCGATTTTTTAATGGGCGAGGGCTTGGCAGTACATAGTGGTTTTTTTTGAATAGTCCTGTCAAATCTTTAATGTAAGACATATCTGCATGGTGCGCTGCCACGGCTTCAAAGGCTTTTTCCAAGTTCTGCGCTGCTGTAGCCAGTTTCTTGTCGACGTCTTTCTTTTCCTTTGTGAGTGCAGACCGTGCGCGATTGAATTCGTCTAAGTCGTGCTCGGAGAGTTGATGAACGGCTTCGCGGTCGTTTTCGTGATGAAGGCGTTTGACCATTGACTGGAGTTGGGTGACGACAAACCAGCTTTTGTCGTTTTTCATTTGGTCGTGCACGTAGTTGGTCAGGTAGCGGTTGAGCAGTTTGTTTCCTGGCTCCGCCGCCATTTCCAAAAGATTGTCAACAGTTTGTCGCGCTATGGCGTCGGCGTCCATACGCAGGCGTGCACCGGTGTTGATGTTGAGTTCAAAAGAAAAGGTGCGCAGCAGTCGGTAGGTAAAGCGGTCGATGGTGGAAATGCTTACCGACGCCATGTCGTGTATGATGGCTGATACCACATTGCGGGCTCGCTGTTGCAGCTCTTCGGGCTGTATGTTAAGTGATTGCATTAAGTCGCTGCTGATGTCGCGTTCCGAGCCAACGGCTAGTTCTCGCAGTTTTTGAAGAATGCGGGTGCGCATTTCCGCGGCGGCTTTATTGGTAAAGGTGAGCGCTAGTATGTCGCGGAATCGGTAGGGATTATCGCTCTCAAGGCAAAGTCGAACGTATTCACGGGTCAGTGTAAAGGTTTTACCGGTTCCGGCAGAGGCATTAAATATGGTAAGAGTGGCGTTTGGAAGCACGTTTTTTTTTGAGCTAAGATAGGGCTTGGAGTTTAGATGTCAACACACCTGCATGGACTCACTTGAGTCTTGGAAATGCGTGTAATGTACTCTCTTACTAAAAAACGAACTACGCTAATCTATGTGATGCGTTATCCTTATTTGTCCAAAGTTTGGATTTTGATACTAGTAAGACATATAGTACATTTGCCAAGCGATTACAAAAACCACATTAACGTATATGGCTTTAAAAGAAAAAAAACGAAGCGAGCTAGAAAGGCTTCGCGAGTATGCATCATTGTTGTCACACAATCTCAAGACGCCCATTACCGGCATAAAAATGATGACGGCCATCCTTGAAAGTTCCAACGACATGGAAGAGATGCGCAAAGGGATAAAGGATCTGCATAAAGCAACCGTTTCTTTAGAGGTATTTTATCGAGACATGGAGCAGGTGTACAAACAGATTCACATGCCGCCGGATCCTCCGCAAAAAGTATTGTTGTCCGACGAGTTGAAGAAAGTAAAAGACCACTTGCAGGGGCATATCTTGGCGTCCGAGGCTAAGATTGAGGTGGATCTTTCAGGCGGTGACGCCATAGTATTTCGTCCTACCAGCATCAACAGTATTTTGTTAAATCTTCTTTCCAACGCCATTAAATACGCAAAGCCCGATACCGCGCCCGAGATTACCGTGAAAACCGCTCCGCACTCGTCGTCGTTTATTCTGCTGGAGGTTTCCGATAATGGCATAGGCATTAATCTCGACAAATACGGCGATAAGGTTTTTGGCTTGTTCGAGAAATTCACCGACCACCCCGACGCAACGGGTATGGGGTTGTATATCACCAAAAATCAAGTAGAATCTATGGGGGGAGAAATTTGGTTGAATTCAACACCGGGAGAAGGAAGTACGTTTTCGTTGACCTTGCCGAGTGCTGATGATTAATTTGTGATTATTGCAAGCAGAAGCCATGTCGATGGTTATGTGATAAAATGAAAAGAGACGTGGCAGCACCACGTCTCTTCGTCTTTTGCTTCCAAATGTGTGCTCGTTAACATTTCTTCAGCATTTTTCCAGGTTGTGATAATGCATTAGTTACGGTGATATTCCGTGAATGATTTGTCGATTTTCATCGTAGCGCCCCTCTTTTTTCATATACTGGCCATCGTGGTTGCCGCCCCAGCCCCAATTCATATGAATTTGATAATCGTTTTCTCTAAATCCCACTCGGCAGTCGTGGTATTGCGCATAGCCGTCGGCAACCCAGCCGTGGCCGGGGTAAGAGACTTCAATCTCTCCTTCTAGGTTTTCTTCTTTTTTCTCCTCATTGCCGCGCATGTAAACGGGAAGGTTGTTTTTGATGTCGCTGATTACCGTCGAGTAATCACTTGCGCTGGTCAAATCCTTTTTAATACCGCTGAAGTTAAAATCTTCGGTGATGGTTTCGTAAGCTTTTTTGTAGTTTGTTCCTGATCCGTCGCAGCCGTAACCCATACTTAAGAATATACCCAAATCTTCCATCAGCTCAGGAATATCTCCGGGATTATGTGAAAACGAAGGGTGCATACTTAACGGCATATTTTCCCAGTCGAGCAACTTGGGGTTTCCTTGATTTCCGCCGGAGCCGTTTGTCATGTAGGCGCCACTCCAACTGCCATCTGCGTGGTATTTTAAAATTTGTCCAATGGCCGTAGCAACGCATCCTACAGGCGGACGATTGCATAGCCACCAATGGTTTTGTTGGCAGCTGTCTGATAAAGCTGCATTGAAATAACAACCTTGGCTCCATTTTGTATCGAGTAAAATCTTCTTTTCCACATATTCCCCAAAATCAATGGAACCGTCATCACATTCAAACATTTCTAAGAAATCGATATTAATTTGCATATCCAATACGCGTTCCCACATCAACGATGTCCTGTCGGGTGCTTTGATGTCTTCTTTGCGTATGTTAGCAATCATTGTAGCGTAATCCTCCAACCAGTGCGCTAACGCGGGAGGTAAGGACGTTTTGCTTTCCAATGGAAACGCATTGTACTTTGAGTAGGCGAGAACCGGTTGGATGCGCTTGTCTGCTGCAATGATGGCAAATCCACTATCGGCGTAGTTGACAATGTAGAAAAGGTTTTTATTTCCTCGTCCGGAGATTTCGTCAATGGTAGAAACAAACTTTCGCGTGTTGTAGTCGTCTTTAAAAAGAATAATTGTAGACGTGTCAGTTGGGTCGATATCCGGAAAGAGAAGGTTTTCTGCTGCTTTCTCAGCATCTTGTTTGCTCACATAATTTGGATCATCTTCATCGCCCATCAGGTCATCTAATTCACAAGATTGGTGGACCAAGATCAATGTAAAAGCCAATAATAGAAGTCTGAGTAGTCGTTTTGAAAACATCATTGCTGTTTGATTTTTTTGGTTTATGCAAATGTATAAAAAAATAACAAAAACCACAAAATCAAAATTTTATAGAAAAACTATAGAGACAAAACGTTAGCTTTTGAAAATAAAAGAAACGCGAATGCTAATGTTGTTTTTCATATTGACTCTAGGCAATGATCTCACATCCTAAATGTTCACCCTTGTTTTTTCAATAATATTCGCATAATTATTTGGTTTATTGAAACTTTCACCCAAACACCCAAACACCCAAACACCCAAACACCCAAACACCCAAACACCCAAACACCCAAACACCCAAACACCCAAACACCCAAACGTCTTATTTCCATTTTTCAAACAGCTCCTCTTGCCAGTTGGTCATGTCTACTGTTTTGCCGTCGATGAATGCCTCTTTGACGTGTAAGGTTTTCATATTAAGAGCGTCGCCTTCGGAGATGAAGAAGGTTGCAGATTTTCCGGCTTCCAATGTTCCGTAACGGTCGTCAATGCCCATAATACGGGCAGGGTTTGCGGTAATGCAGGCAACGGCTTGCTCGTATTCCAATCCGTAGGTAACAGCAGTGCCAGCCATAAAGGGAAGGTTGCGGTTTCCCATCACCGGCATGCGTCCGATGTTGCTCAAGGCAACGGTGACGCCTTCATTATGTAAAAGTGCAGCGCTTTTGAAGGGTAAATCGATGGGGTCGTCGCTGTGCATGGGGAGTTCATGGGGGCGACTGAGTATTACGGGTACGTTGTGTTCCACGAGATACGACGCGATTAAGTGGGCGTCCATTGCGCCTACCAAAACGGGATACGATACGCTTCTTTTTTTGAATGCGTCAATGGCTTCCAGCATTGCGCCGGGTTTGTTGGTATAAATGTAGGCGCGTTTTTGTCCGTCAAATAGGCCTGTAAATGCCTCTAGTTTGAGATTTATGGGTTGACGACTGCCACTGAGGTATGCCTTTGCATCGTCTAGGGTTTTTAAAATGTGTTGCACGGTCTCGTGGTACGTTTCGTTGACAACGAGTTTGCCTTTTTTTCGGTCAAAGCGCATGGGGTTAGGCCAATGAATGTGAATGCCGTCGTCTAGGCGAATGACAGCTTCTTCCCAGTTGCGCTCTTGCATGCGCATCACCGATGACATACCGGAAAAAATTCCCGTTTGCGGACTGCTCTGTGCAATGAGAACGCCGTTGTAAATCAACGTGGGTAAGATGCGCGAATCCGTGTTGAAGGCAATGGCAGCTCGCGCGTTTGGGTTGTCGTTCCCTACTTCGCGAAAGTCAACGGTGGCGCGAACAGCTTCTACTTCAACCAGTCCGGTGGAGGTGGCTGGGGCAATAAATCCGGGGTATACGTGTTTGTTGCTAAGTGTTACAACGCTATCGGGCGTTTCTGGTCGCGCATCGTTTTCCGTGCCAACCCAGACAATGTCGCTGCCTTTAACCAGCATTTGTCCGTTTTCAATGGCATTCCCGTTTCCTATATGGAGGTGGGCATTGGTATAAAGCGTAGAGGTTTGTCCGTAGAGAACACTTCCTATGCTTAGTAAAGTAATGATAATGCTATTTTTCATGATGATGGATTTCGTCTAAGGTGTCGCAGTGGTATTCGTTGTTGACCTCTGATTCAGGTTGGGCGAGCTTGGCGCCATTACCGGCTGCTTTACGGGCTTTATTGATGAGTCTACTGCGCTCTGCCCGCATAGCAGCTACTTCACTATCGTGTGCATCGCGATCAAAGTAAAGGATTCCGTCAACAAAGGTTTTTTCGGCCTTGGCGTAAATGGAAAGTGGGTGGTTGTTCCAGAGTACTACGTCGGCATCGTATCCTTTTTGTATGCGTCCCATGCGGTGGTCGAGGTGCAGCATTTTCGCCGGATTAAACGTCACCATTTTTAGGGCTTCCACTTCATCGTTGCCCCCATAGCGTAGAACTTTCCCGGCTTCCTGATTTAGGCGACGCCCCATTTCGGCGTCATCGGAGTTGATGGCGGTGGTTACGCCGGCTTGCGCCATCGCCGCTGCATTGAAGGGGATGGCCTCATTCACCTCCATCTTATAGGCCCACCAGTCGGAAAAGGTGCTGCCTGCCGCTCCGTGCGTTTTCATTTTATCTGCCAACTTGTACCCTTCCAACACGTGCGTAAATGTGTTCACTTTAAAACGCATGCTGTCGGCAACGGTCATCAACATATTGATTTCGGATTGTATGTAAGAATGACAGCTGATGTGGCGGTCGCTGCGTAGGATTTCCGCGAGTGCCTCGAGTTCAAGGTCGACGCGTTTGTTTTTGTCGCTGTTTTGTGCGTAGGCTTGTGCGCGGTGAAAGTGTTCGTACAGTATTTGCTCAACGCCCATGCGGCTTTGGGGGTAGCGAACCTTCATGCGGTCGCCCCAGTTTGATTGCTTAACATTTTCTCCTAAGGCGAATTTGATGAATTCGGGTGCGTCATTAATCTTCATGGCTTCGGCAGAAGCTCCCCACCGGAGTTTGACAATGGCCGATTGCCCTCCGATGGTATTGGCAGAGCCATGGAGCAGTTGGGATGCCGTTGTACCTCCGGAGAGTTGCCGGTAGATGTTGATATCTTCCGGGTTGATGACATCACCGATGCGCACCTCCGAGCTGATGGATGAGCCGGCTTCGTTAACTCCTCGCGAAATGGCAATATGACTGTGTTCGTCGATCATCCCGGGCGTAAGGTGTTTGTCGGTGCCGTCGATAACGATGCTGTTGTTTGGCGCTTTTAATGTGCTGCCAACGGCTTTAATGCGTCCTTTTTCTATGATGACGTCGCAGCCTTCGCACACGGGATTGTCGTCTTGTAATGTCCAAATCGTAGCATTTTGAACGAGGTAAGTTGCAGGTTCGCGACTTTTAGAGGTTCCAAAGGCTTGAAATGGCTTCCACAATGCACTGCGGTAGTCAAAATCATCGCTTAAGTGGGTGGCTGAATCAACGGTTTCTGCGGTGTCTGCCGCGTGTAATGTAAGGTTGATTGGCGTCAGTGCCGTGCCTTGTTCCGGTTTCCATATGGTGGCGTTCTCAAGCCTGTTTGAGCCTGTTGCGGTAGATTGAATCACTACGTGCTCATCGTCGAGACGATATTGTATGCTTATGCGGTTGTTGTTGCGGTTGTATTTTCCATGTATCACAACACTGTCGAGCGTTACGTAGGTGAATGTATTTTTCGTTTTAAGACGGAGGGTGTCGCGTTGATTGACGAGATAGTGTCCGTCTATTTTGAATTCACCGGGGTCGCTAATGCGATGTCGCACGCCCAATACCCAATGTTCGTAGATTTGATTTTTTGCTGCAGATAGACTGTCTTTGCAAACAAAGAAATTAGCCAACATGCCTGTTTTAAGTTTGCCTAGTTCAGAATTCACGCCAATGAGTTCCGCCGGAGTAGAGGTCAATGATGCCAGTAATACATCGTTGGATACTCCGGTTTTTCGGATGCTGTGAAGGGCTTCAAATGGTTTATCTGTAGAGGCAGCCGATAGGGCAAACGGCACCTTGTGGTCGTGTAAAATGCGCGCATTGTATGGGGCGAGCTCCCAGTGCTTGAGGTCGCGAAGCCCCACTTCACGCGCCATAAAGGGGTCGCTTATGTCCGGCACATCCGGAAAGTTCATGGGCAACACAAACACGCCCTTGGTGCCAGCAATGTCATCAATGCGTTGGTATTCGTCACCTTTGCCTAAAACGATGTATTGTTCGTTGAACTCGTCGCCAATTTTCAGCGCTCTCAGGGCCGATAGCTTGTCTTGAACAACAAAAAAGGCAGGTAGAGATTGTTGGTTTTGCAGTGCTTCTAAATGAAGATGGCGTTCTTTGAGATCTTTTTGTTTTTCGTACCATTTTAGGTCGTAGTACGTTTGCCGCAAAAGAGCAATGGCCCCCATTTGTGAGCTGGGGTATTGCTGGGTACTACTTCCTTTTTCCAGCGAATAAAAACGGGCAGCTTTGTCGCGCAGTAAGGTGTACTGTTCGTCCATGTCTGCTAAGGCAACCAAACTGCCGGTTCCGCGTATTATGCCGTCTTGAAGGTGTGTCAGAACCACCCCTACGCCTTGTTTGCGGAGTGCTTTTGCGCGTTTTTCGTCGTTTTGGTAATGCGCTTCAGCTTGCTGGCTGGGGCGTATGGCTCGGTTCCATCCAAACGCGCTTTTGCCGTCTTGTCGCTCGTATTCCGGAGTCGATTTTGGTTTTTTGTCGGAGGGCTTATCCAAACCATAATCGCTGTTGAGTTCAATGAATGACGGGTAGATGTATTTGCCATTCAAATCTACCACCACCGCTTCTTTAGGTATGGTGATGTTGTTGCCGATGTCAATGACATGACCATGTTTAACCAACATGCTGTTTGCCTGCTTGCCAGCTTCGGGTATGATGATAGCGTTGGTGATGGCGTAGGTGATTTCCCTTCGGTCGTCGCGGATGCCTTCTCGTTTGTAAAGCGATTGAGCAAAAGCACTCGCTGTTAGGGTAACACAAACGGCAGTTATGATAAGGGTACGCATTGCTGTAAAAATTTTGGTAAAAATAAAACCACGGTGCCAAGTAACAAGTTTCATGTTACATACATTTGTGCCTATGTTATTCAAACTCGATATTCAAAACTTTGCGTTGATTGAGCGATTAGAGCTCGATTGGAAAGACAAACTTACAGTGATAACCGGAGAAACCGGTTCGGGGAAGTCCATTATGCTTGGTGCATTGGGGTTGATTCTCGGACAGCGCGCAGACCTTCAGGCTGTAAAGGATGCCGGTAAAAAGTGCGTCGTTGAAGGCCACTTCAAATTGGCAGAAAACGCATTTTTGAGTGTCTTTGAGAAAATTGACCACGATTTTGATGCGCACACGATTTTGCGTCGTGAGATTTTGCCCGGCGGAAAATCTCGTGCGTTCATCAACGATGTGCCGGCCACCCTCGAACAATTGCGTTTCTTGGGTGCTCAGTTGATCGACATCCACTCTCAACACGATACTCGGCTGCTTACCAGCACGTCGTATCAGTTAACTCTTATTGATTTATACGGTAAGCATAAAGCACAATTAGATGCATGTGCAAACGCCGTGAAACATTGGCATGATTGCAAACGACAGTTGGATGCTATGCGAGAGGAGTATGGGGGGGCTGAAGACCGCGATTATCTCGCCTTTTTGCTCCAAGAACTGGAAGAACTTCAGCCCAAACAAGGTGAGCTAGAAGCCTTGGAAGCTGAGTGGCGCTCTTTGGATGCCGCAGCGGAAATCAAATCGGCTGCGGGAAATTTATCGGATTTGTTGGATAATGACGACGTGGGTATGTTGGAGCAAATGCGGCGTGTGATTACGGAGTTGTCCACGCTTTCTGAAGTAAGCGCATCTATGCGAGAACTGCACGATCGCTCACAATCAGCATACATAGAATTAAAAGATATAGCAGCCGAGGCTTACCGCTACGCCGACGCCACAGAACACGACCCTGCACGTTTGTTGGAGGTGGAAACCCGCATGAATCGCATCAATCAGTTGGCTCAAAAACACCAATGTTCTGCCGAGGAATTGCCGGAAAAGTGGGAGGCGTTGGCAGACAAATTAAGCGGCATTGACGCGTTTGCCGATAGAGAAGAAGCTGCCGTAAAAGCGGTTGATGAAGCATACCGCCACGCTTGCAAGCAAGCTGAAACTCTGCGAAAAGCGCGACTGAAGACCATACCTAATCTTGAAAAAGCAATCAATAACGTGTTGACGGAACTCAATTTTTCGGGGGCAACGTTCGCCATTGGTCTAGAGGAGAAAGAAATAACGGCCGATGGCATTGACAAGCCCTCGTTGTTGTTTTCTGCCAACAAAGGTCACCAGCCACGACCGTTGGAGAAAGTGGCGTCCGGTGGTGAATTGTCCCGTATTATGTTGGCACTTAAAGCATCTTTAGCAGACACGCAGGGACTCCCAACACTGATATTCGATGAAATAGACACCGGAATCAGTGGGCAAACAGCAGCACGCGTTGCTACACTTTTACGCGATATGAGCGCCAATGTTCAATTGGTGGCCATCACGCATTTGCCACAAATTGCCGCTGCGGGCCATCAGCATTTTCGCGTAGAAAAAGATCAGCAAATGGGTAAAACCCATACACGTGTTCGCGTGCTGTCTAAGGCAGACCGCACCGAAGAAATTGCGCGTATGCTCAGTGGAGACAAGGTTACGGACGTTTCGAGAAAAGCGGCAAATGAGTTGCTGGCTTAATGCACTTCGATCATTGATGTCGCTTAAGTAAGTGAAAATCCTATAATTCGTCAAAGTCCGGTCCGGAGAAATCGGTGGCCGGCTCGGCACGCTGAAAGTTTGGGTCGTGACGATCAGAAATAACTTCTTCACCTTTTTCGTTGATGATGAAATCGGTGGCGTCTTTTAGCATGTCGATGAACCCTTGAAAATCTTCTTTGTAGAGATATATTTTGTGTTTTTTGAAATAAGGTTCACCGTTGTCGTTGAAAAACTTCTTGCTCTCGGTTATCGTGAGGTAGTAGTCGTCGGCACGGGTAGATCGAACGTCAAAAAAATAGGTGCGTCGTCCGGCGCGGAGTACATTCGCGTAAATCTCATCCTGGCCATTGTTGTTGTCAAAATCACTCATTGTTCGCAAATAGTTGGTTGATTCAATTGGTCTCGCAAAAGTATATCTTTTACATTCCACCGCAAAATATATTTATCTCGGTCATTTTAAGTGCCCAGGCAAAAACCTTTAATTTTTCTTTAACGGAAACTTACGGAACAATAATCGTTTCCGCGGGTCTTATGTACATATTTTTGCCACACTTTTCACATCACACACTCATGCGATTACTACCTCATATTTTCCTGATGTTTTTCCCATTGCTGATTACAGCTCAAAAGGTCGTTATCAGCGGAGAAATCACCGATGCTGCCAACGGCGAATCGCTTATTGGTGTTAATGTTTACGCAGAAGGAACCCAGATGGGGACTGCGTCCAATGCGTATGGGTTTTATTCTTTGCGATTGGATCCGGGTGAATACACCATTATTTATCAATATTTGGGGTATGATGTGCAACGCAAAAAGGTCAACATTAAAAAGGACTTAGAGATTGACGTGGTGCTCAAGGAAGAGGGACAAGCACTCGATGCCGTTGAGGTTACCACAAGAGGCGTTGATGCCAATGTAAAAAGTGTGGAAATGAGCGTTACGGAGGTGACCACTAAAGAGATTGAAAAAGTACCGCAGCTGCTCGGCGAGGTGGATGTTATTCGTACGCTTACCCTGCTTCCGGGTGTGTCAACGGTGGGAGAAGGGGCAAATGGATTCAATGTACGAGGAGGTAATGTTGATCAAAACCTGATTTTGTTAGATGGTGCTCCGGTATTTAATTCATCCCATTTGTTCGGTTTTTTCTCGGTGTTTAATGCTGATGCCGTACAGTCGTTTAAATTATACAAGGGTGGCATTCCTGCATTTTACGGTGGTCGATTGTCTTCGGTGCTCGATGTGCGACAACGCGAGGGAAACAGCAAGCGGTTCAGTGGTCAAGGAGGATTGGGGCTTTTGTCCAGCAGGTTAACGCTCGAGGGCCCAATCGTTAAGGATAAGTTGAGTTTTTTGGTATCCGGTCGTCGTTCGTACGGCGATGTGTTTACGGCGTTTTCTCCCGACGAAGCGATTAATTCCAGTATTCTTTATTTTTACGATTTTAACACAAAAATCAATTACCGCATCAACAAAAAACACCGCGTATACCTTTCGGGCTATTTTGGTCGTGACGCTTTGGGAATTCGCGATTTCGTGAACTTTAATTGGGGAAACGCCACCGCTACAGTACGATGGAATTGGACCATCAACAATCGTATGTTTAGTAATCTAACGGCGGTTTACAGCGATTACGATTACACCATTGGATCGGGTGATACCGATAATCCAGATGACGGAGGATTTGGGTTTACATTGGATTCACGCTTGCGCAACTATAAACTTGAACAAAAATTTACTTGGTTTGCCTCATCTGATTATCAATTGGACTTCGGATACGATGCAACGTTTTACGATATTTTGCCGGGGCGATCAACCTTCAACGACGGAAGCAGTGTGACGCAGACCACGTTGCAAAGCGAATACGGACTAGAGCCATCGCTGTTTGTGAGCGCGGAGCAGAAAGTCAATGCCAATCTCACTCTACAGTACGGCATTCGCTACAGTTCGTTCTATAATTTTGGTCCTCGTACGATTCAGTTGTACGACGGTATTCCTTCAGATGAGAATGTTATTGGAGTAGAGGAGTTTGCAAGAGGAGAAGTTGTGCAGTCGTATACGGGGCTTCAAGGTATTGAACCACGCTTCAGTGCTAATTACTCCATCGACGATTACCAATCGGTAAAAGCCAGCTTTAACCGAACACGCCAGTACATCCAATTGGTTTCCAATACAACATCGCCTACTCCGGTCGATATTTGGCGACCTGCCGGCCGCTACATTGAACCGGCAACCGCCAACCAAGTTGCTGGAGGATACTTCCGCAACTTCAACGATAACACTTGGGAGTTTTCGGCTGAATTATTCTATAAGTATTTTTATGACATTATTGACTACCGCGATGGTGCAGAATTATTCGTGAATGATAACATTGAAACAGCATTGCTCTCCGGGGAAGCGCGTGCATACGGGATGGAATTGCTTATTCGCAAGCAGAGAGGTAAATTACAAGGATGGATCGGATATACGCAATCCAGAGCTGAGCTAATTGTACGTGGTGATGATCCTTTCACCAGCATCAGTAACGGTGAGTGGTATCCATCAAATTGGGATCGTTTGCACGATTTATCGGTGGTGGTTTCTTACGAAATATCCGAAAAATGGGACGTTGGAGGTAGCTTTATATACCAAACCGGACGCCCGGTAACGTTCCCCGTAGGGCGTGCCGAAGTTGAAGGTTTGGTGGTGCCGGTCAACTCAGAGCGAAACTCCAGTCGCATTCCCGATTTTCACCGCTTAGATCTCAATGCCAATTACAATCCATCTGCTGGTAAAAATAAACGTTGGGAATCGTCGTGGTCGTTTGGTCTGTTTAACGTGTACGCTCGTCGAAATCCATTTTCTGTGTTTTTCCAAAACGACCCCCAAAATCCACAGGTCAATCAAGCCATACGCTTGGCTATTTTTGGAACCATTATCCCTTCTGTTACTTACAACTTTAAATTTTAGTCATGCGAATCGTCAATCTACTTTTACCTGCGCTGTTGAGCGTTTTTCTTATCTCGTGTGAAGACCCCATAGATGTAGAACTTGAAGAGGGGCCTGTGCAATTGGTTGTGGATGGTGAGGTTACCACGATCATTCCGGTGCGGGTTCGTTTGTCTACCACAGCTGCGTACTTCAATACAGCTGCTACCCCGGTGGTGTCAAACGCCAGTGTTCGGTTGTTGGAAGATGGCAATACGGTAGATGTGTTGATTGAAAACGATACCGTGCCGGGACAGTACATAGGGAGCTATGTTGGAGAAGTGGGGAAAACATACCAAATAGAAATTGATATACCCGATGGAGAGGCCTTCGAGGCAAGTACTTGGAAAAGTCGGCCGGAAACATTGCGGCCTATTTTTGAATTGGATAGTATTTACACGACGTTATTTCAGCAGCCACCGCTACCCTTTGGTAACTACTTAAACTTTCGCGTGCAATCTGATTTTGTGTTTCCGCAAAATACAGCCTATCGCATACGCCGAAAACTCAACGACAGTCTCTTTTTTCAGGACTTTTTATTTGCAAATACGCTCGAAGATTTGTTGAGCTTTCAGTTTCGCCCCGTTATAAATAGTTTGCTAGACTCGGGTGATGTTGTGGATTTACAGTTTAGTTCATTGTCTTTGCGCTACCGGGAGTTTCTCCAAGTGTTGGCCGAGCAAATCAATCCAGGAGGACTATTCGCTCCACCGCCAGCCCCCATTCGCGGAAACGTTCAAGAGCAGGGCGGAGACGAGCGCGTTGCTTTGGGGTATTTTAATGCTTCGGCCTTACTGCGCGTGCGGTATATTGAGACGGAAGATAGTTGAGCCGGGTCTATGTGGAGCGTCCCTTTAAAAATATTACGATTGACTTAGGATTTTACTTCTTCGTCTGATTCGGTACCATCCTCGTGTTTGGCTTCAACGATTTCTAAGGGAACGTCTTTTGTTTTGCTTCGCATTCTATAAGCTAAGAGAACCAAATAGCTACCAAGTAGTGCGCTGTATATTCCCAGAATAATGCTGTCAAACCGCTTCTCTTCTCCAAAAGGGTCAACGATGATCAGTACGCCCAGCGCTGTAGAAACCATGCCATTGATTTGCAGCAGCCATTTTTGTTTTGAGGATTTTAGCGCCATATAAATCAAAACGAACCCTATTCCTACTGCCCATCCACCAACGATTAGTCTAAAAACCTTGACAACCTGATCGGTGTAAATGAGCACCAAAACGCCAAGAACTATGTCGATAACGGCTATAAGAACGGAATAGATCCAAGGTTTATCTTTCTTTTTTCGTTGAATGCCGTAGTACAACGTGCCCCCTCCAAGAGCAATCATCGCTACGCCCCAAGATCTGAATACCAATTGAGTGTCTTTGATGCCAAAAATAAATAGCGATAAAGCGACAAGGATGGCGCCGCGAAGTGCAAGCATCCACCAGTTTTTCTTTATTTCCATAGTGTGGTTGTTTTGAGTTTGAGTCGTGAATTGATTTTTATTTTGCTGATGATTTTTTCTGAGGCTTCATTAGCGGGCTCAATTTTCGGTATACCACCTATTTGTTTTTTTTGTCTTTGTTCTTGCGTTCTTCCTCGCGCTCTTTGCGCTTATTTTTCGACCAATTGATATAGAAAATCGTAAGTAGTATGGGGAAAATAATGTAAAGGATGATGTTCCAAGGATTGCTGAAGTCAACTTTTTCGCTGTCTAATTTAACTAAATCCTGACTTTGAGCTGTCATTGCAAAAGCTAAGAAAGTAAACAATAAGGTTATGTGTTTGCGCATCTGATGTGTAGTTAGCGTTAATGATGATACACAAACATACAAACGCGCCCGAGTTTTTTAAAATCAATTTCGTTTATTTTAACGTCTTTGTTTTTAAAGTCTGATACGATGGTGAAGATTATTACAGCGCAAACAATCTGAATTTTTTGCTGTAATCCTTACGTTGGTGCGAATGTTAATATTTTGACTATTGGTTTGCGAACCTTAATTGTTTAATTTTAATCGATATAAATTGAACAATATTTGTTGAAATGCATTCTTATATATGTAACTTTGCATCTTCACAATTCAATACATGGTAACTAAGTATTCAATAAAGGATCTCGAACACCTTTCGGGCATTAAAGCACATACCTTGCGTATGTGGGAGCAGCGCTATGGCGTTATTGAACCGCATCGAACAGACACCAACATTCGTTATTATCTAGATGAGGACTTGAAGAGGCTTCTGAATATCTCCATTCTGGTGAAGCACGGCATTAGGATTAGCAAGGTAAGCAAAATGTCGTCTAAAGAAATGCACGAGAAGGTTTTAGAGCTTTCTTCGTATAAAGGCGATTATGATTCGCAAATCAACAGCTTAAAGGTAGCCATGCTCGACTTCGATCAGGAGTTGTTTGAAAAGGTATTGAATACAGCAATTTTTCAAATGGGAGCTGAAGAGGCGTTTAAAAACATCATTGGCTCTTTTATTTGTGAAATGGGCGTGTTGTGGCAAACCAATGCCATCAATGTTGCGCACGAGCATTTTATATCTAATCTCATTCGCCAAAAGCTCTTTTCAGCCATCGATCAGCTTATGGTTAGTAGCAATACCAACGAAGAGGTGTTTGTTCTATACTTACCCGACCAAGAAATGCATGAGTTGAGTTTGCTTTATCTCTACTATTATCTTCGAAAAAATGGCCGTAAAGTCATATATTTAGGTCAGTCCGTGCCGCATCATTATCTGTACTCTGTGTTTAAGACCACCGGAGCACGTAATTTTATCTCTATTTTTACCACGAGGCCGTTTAGTGAGGAAATTCGTGATTATTACAAAGATCTTGACGAATTATTCGGAAAAGAAGATTGTTGGTTTCACTTTACGGGTTTTCAAACGAGGGAAGAAACATACGTTTCTGATACCGATGAGGATCGTTTTCGTTTTTTTGCCAACGTGGAAGCCCTCAAGAACACCGTTTTGCATAGAGAAGCCGAAGCCTAAACCACCCATTCCTTTACAGCGTCTGTCTTTAACGTATGCTGACGTCGCTATTGCAGTCCTACCGAAGATTTTAAGGCTCTGCTAAAATCTTGTCATTCATCTAGATTCACTAGCGTGTATGACACGTCTTTTTATTGCGCAATGGTTCTATATCGTATTACTGCTGGCTAACGTCTTAATGTTTTATCGAATGATTTCTGTGTAATCTCAGTATTCTTGTCCAGCACCTATATTTGTTCCGTTATTTGTTATTCGGTAGCTGCATGTAAAATGTCATGAATACTGGGTTTAAGGATGAATCTGTTCTTTAGCGCAACGTTTGTGTTTACTCCGTAGAGATCTGCCATGTTAAGCGTTCGAAAAAAGCATAAATAAGTACGATAAGGTGTTTGATGCGTATGCGAGAAACCATCCGTCATATAAAAAGCGATTTACCGGCGTCAGTCGTCGTATTCTTTGTGGCACTTCCACTTTGTTTAGGGATTGCCATGGCCTCTGGGGCGCCATTGTTTTCCGGAATCATTGCGGGAGTTGTTGGCGGTGTTGTAGTTGGAGCGTTAAGTGGCTCGCCATTGGGAGTTAGTGGTCCTGCTGCCGGTTTAACGGTTGTGGTGCTCGATGCTACGGTGTCCTTGGGGTCTTGGGAGTCGTTATTGCTCGCTGTAGTGTTGGCGGGATTGCTGCAAATTTTAATGGGCTATCTCAAACTTGGCATTATTGGCTACTACTTTCCGTCATCGGTCATAAAAGGAATGCTCACAGGTATAGGTCTGGTCATTATTATAAAGCAAATACCACAAGCTTTAGGCTACGAGCCAGACGCAATGGTCTCAATGGCGCAGCGCGACGGTTTATCCACCATTGCTGCGTTTGAGGGGTTCGTTTCTTCGATTACTCCGGCGGCAGTGATTAGCACTATTGTTGGGCTGGTAATTTTAATTGTATGGGACGTTTATCTTACGCGCTTCAATGTGTTCCGCTTTATTCAGGGACCTATGGTAACGGTATTTTCCGGTATATTGCTCTACACGTACTTGCCTGTATACACCCCGTATTCATTTTCCGAGGGTCAGGTTGTTCGTATCCCTGAATTCAGCGGGATTAGGGATTTTTTTTCCAGTCTTTCTCAGCCATCCTTTTCAACTGATCTGCTCTTTAATTCTAACTTATACCTTGTCGCTGTAGTGATTGCTGTTGTGGCCAGTTTGGAAACGCTTTTGTGTGCTGAGGCTACGGATAAGCTCGATCCACTTAAGCGGACAACTCCAACCAATCGGGAATTAAAGGCCCAGGGTGTAGGTAATGTTGTGTCTGGTCTTTTCGGTGGACTACCTGTTACGCAGGTTATCGTTCGTAGTTCGGCTAATATTTCATTTGGCGGTAAAACCAAAGCATCGACCATTATGCACGGGGTGTTTTTACTACTTTGTGTACTTACCGTTCCGCATGTTCTCAATCTCATACCCCTTTCTTCTTTGGCGGCAATATTGTTTGTGGTGGGGTATAAGTTGGCAAAACCGTCGCTTTTTAAAATCATGTATAAGAGCGGAACGGAACAGTTTGTTCCGTTTATTGCCACCATCATAGGAATATTGATTACCGATCTGTTGAACGGAATTGCCATCGGTATGGCGGTAGGAGTATTTTACATATTGAGAAATAATTACAAGAACCCCTATGTCTTTGATAAAGTTGAGCACGAAGAGGAAGGGGTCTATACCATTGTTTTATCAGAAGAGGTGAGCTTCCTCAACAAGGGACGTATATTGTCTTATCTTAATTCCATACCAGATAACGCTTCGGTTAGCATCGATATTCGAAGGGCTCGATACATTGATTACGATGTGCAGGAGATAATCAGTGACTTTGCAAGCAGCGCTAAAGAACGTAACATCAATGTAAACATTCTATCGGAAAAGTAACTTACACACGCTGTTTCACAGGTTACTTATTTGAAATTCAACACATTAATGGTTTAGGTTAATCATTCAGGTATTTTTGTTATACTTTTTAATAAAATATTTAAACAAAAATGCGTTTCGTATGGGTTTTTTGTTTACCTTTGTGGAGTAACAATTAAACAAAAACACATCACTATGTCAACTGCAGAATTTGGAAACATGATCAGCACTCACCAACAATTTCTACAAACCTTGGCGCTTAAGCTAACCAAGAGTGGTGATGATGCAAATGATTTGATGCAAGAAACCTTCTTTAAGGCCATCAAAAACCGCGAAAAGTATCAGGAAGGTACCAATATTAAAGGTTGGTTGTACACCATCATGAAAAATACCTTCATCAATAACTACCGTAAAAAGAAAAATCAAAATACGTTTGTTGACGAAACAGAGAATAAGTATTTTATCAATAGTAGGCAAGCGGAAAAAGATGTGCGCACCGACCGATTGGTTGACCAGTCTTATCTTATGCGTCAGCTCGAAACAGTAGATCGTACATACCTCGATACCTTTATGATGCACTATAATGGTTATAAATATGAGGAAATCGCCGAAATTTTAGACATTCCTTTGGGAACTGTGAAAAGTCGCATCTTCCTTGCACGTAGAAAAATGATGGAAAAGTTGCAGGACTACCGATATTAGTCGGAAAAATCATTTATATTTACCACACAACCCAGCACTGATTTTTTGCTGAACACTATACAATCATGAATGCATCACACGCTGTCGTAATCGGTGGTGGCTTTGCCGGTCTCTCTACCGCCATAAATCTTGCCCACAAAGGAATAAGCGTCACGCTCTTGGAGAAGAATGACCATGTCGGAGGGCGTGCAAGAATATGGGAATCCAAAGGCTTTACATTTGATATGGGTCCGAGTTGGTACTGGATGCCTGATGTTTTTGAAGACTTTTTTGGTCGATTTGGAAAAAAAGTTTCTGACTACTATGAGTTGCATCGACTGGATCCCGGTTATGATGTGTTTTTCCCGGATGATGAAAGAGTCTCTGTTGATGCTTCAATGGAACGGCTGAAGGCGTGGATGGAGAAGCTTGAGCCCGGTAGTTTTGCCAAGCTTACTAAATTTTTAGATGAAGCCGAGTACAAGTACAAGGTAGGTATCAACGATCTTGTCTACAAACCGTCTCGCTCTATCACTGAATTTATAGATATTAGGTTGCTAAAGGGCTTAATACGTATGGACGTGTTTAGTTCTATGCGCAATCATGTCAATACATATTTTACGCACCCCTACCTTCGTCAGTTGATGGAATTTCCGATCCTCTTTTTAGGTGCGGTACCGTCCAATACACCCGCTCTATACTCCTTGATGAATTATGCCGATTTAAAATTGGGAACTTGGTATCCCAAGGGTGGTATGTATTCGGTTGTGCGAGCCATGGAATCACTAGCCATTGAAAAAGGTGTGACCATTAGATGTAATGCTGAAGTTACTGGATTTACCTACGATGGCAAATCAATTAATGGTGTGTGTGTAGGTGAAGAGATTTTAGATGCCGACGTGGTTGTTGCCGGTGCAGACTATCATCACGTCGATCGACAATTGTTGCCGGAAGATAAATCAAATTATTCTGAGCGTTATTGGGACAAGCGCAAACTGGCACCATCTAGTCTGTTGTTTTACATTGGTATAGATAAAAAAATTGAAAACATGGAGCATCATTCGCTTTATTTTGATGCCCCATTCGACCAACATGCTGATGCCATCTACACCAACCCCAGATGGCCCGAAACACCTTTATATTACGTGTCAAATACGTCCAAAACCGATCCAAATGCGGCTCCGAAGGGATGCGAGGCCTTGACCTTTTTAATACCTTTAGCTCCTAATCTGGAGGATTCGGAAGACATGAGAGAACAATATTTTCACAAAATAATGGATCGGTTTGAAGCTACCATGGGTCAGAATATTCGCGATCATATCGTGTTAAAACGGTCGTATGCAATGAACGATTTTGTCAACGACTACCATGCGTACAAAGGAAATGCTTACGGATTGGCGAATACCTTAGATCAAACTGCGATATTGAAACCTGGCCTGAAAAATAAACACCTTAAAAATTTGTATTATACCGGACAGCTAACCGTGCCGGGACCCGGTGTTCCGCCGTCAATTATTTCAGGAATTGTTGTCGCTGAAGAGATTAGCAAGGATTTTAAAACCTTGAAGAAAAAGCCGCAGACAGTTTAACAAGACACACCTCGCTACCATGATTGAATTATACGACAAAGTCAGCAAAAAAGCCGGTAAGATGATTACCAATGCGTACTCGACTTCCTTTTCGTTGGGCATCTATTGTCTTGACCGAAAGTACCATGAAGGCATCTACGCCATCTACGGGTTTGTTCGTGTGGCCGACGAGATAGTTGATACCTTTCACGGTTATCCAAAGGCAGATCTGCTCGACGAATTTGAGCGCGACACCTTTCAGGCTATTGAGCGTAAAATCAGCACCAATCCCACGCTGCACGCCTTTCAATGGGCGGTGAATACGTATAACATCGATCACGAAAACATTCGTGCTTTTCTTAAAAGTATGCGCATGGATTTGACGCAAAACGATCACGACCTTGCCAGTTACGAAGACTATATTCTCGGTTCGGCGGAGGTGGTCGGACTGATGTGTCTGCGCGTATTCCTCGATGGCGACGATAAGCGCTACCACGAATTGAAAGAGTCTGCCATGAAGCTGGGAAGCGCCTTTCAAAAAATTAATTTCTTACGCGATCTGCATGCCGACTATTACCAGCTTGGCAGAGTGTATTTCCCAGGTGTTGATATGAATGAATTCAATGCCGAAACCAAAAAGGCCATTGAAGCCGATATCGATATCGATTTTAAAGCAGGCTTTGAGGGTATCAAACAATTGCCGCGTGGTGTGCGCTTTGGCGTCTACGTAGCGTATGTGTACTACTATGCTTTGTTTCAGCGTATTCGCGGCTTGGAGCCCAGCGTTATTCTCGAGCAGCGCGTTCGCATACCCAACCGAAAAAAATACAGACTCCTTCTGAGTTCATACTTCCGTCACAGTTTTAATATCCTTTAAACAACACACATGTCCGAATACGTTATCCTGGTCAATGAGCGCGACGAGCAGCTCGGACTGATGGAGAAAATCGAAGCCCACGAAAAAGGCCTTCTTCATCGCGCCTTTAGTGTTTTTGTCATCAATTCCGATGGTGAATTACTTCTTCAAAAACGTGCTTCTCACAAGTATCACAGCGGAGGGCTGTGGTCCAATACGTGCTGTTCACATCCACGAGATGGTGAAGATATAGAAGACGCTGCTCACAGAAGAATGCAAGAAGAAATAGGCTACGACTGTCACCTTGAGAAACTCTTTACATTTATCTATAAGGCGGACTTCGACAACAATATGACCGAACACGAATACGACCATGTATTCGTTGGTTACGACAACCAAAATCCTGTGCCCAATCCAGATGAAGTCGAAGATTACAAGTGGATGTCTTTGGATGATGTAAAACGCGATATAAGCGAAAAACCTGAGCGCTACACGGCCTGGTTTATCATTGTATTTGAACGCTTTTACAAAACCGTACTTACGCGTTAAATGCAGTTGAGTGTTTCACCCACCTCAACGTTCAGCTCTTGCGAAAATTTATCGTTTTTACCATATCAATCTATCGAATGATTAGAAGGTGATTGAGTAATTTTTTTCAATAGTTGTTTACAAAAAAAATGTTGATTAATTCAAATCAATTAGCTGTAATTTTTGTTAGTTAAAAAAACAAACAATCATGCAAGTCACTGTTAGCCGAAAGGCTCATTTTAATGCCGCACATCGTTTGCACAATCCGGAGCTTTCCGCCAGCGAAAACGAGGAATTATTTGGTTTGTGTAACAACGAAATGTACCACGGTCACAATTACGAACTAATCGTTTCGGTGAAGGGAGACATCGATCCCAAAACCGGATATGTGGTCGATATGAAATGGCTTAAAGATCTCATCAAAAAAGAGGTAGAAAGTCGTTACGATCACAAAAACCTCAACCTACAAACCGAAGACTTCAAATCATTTAACCCGACCGCCGAGAATATCGCCGTGGTAATATGGAATCGCCTGCGCGAACATATCCCATCTTCATTAACACTTAAAGTAACATTATATGAAACCCCAAGAAATTTCGTCGAAGTCGGTGCTTAACGGTAACGGCCAGCTCAATGGACACGTAAACAGTAACGGCCACCTTCACGTCGAAGACGACCACATATTCAATGGAAAAATAGACACACCGATGGTGGAAGGCGCCTTCGATATGAGCGATGAAGAAAAAATGGATCGCATCGCCGATAAAGTAGCCGATATCTTATCCATTTTAGGTCTTGACCTTACCGACGATAGCCTGCGTGATACGCCGCATCGCGTTGCAAAAATGTACGTAAAAGAGGTGTTTTCCGGTTTGAACCCGGCCAATAAACCCAACGTGCAGATGTTTGCCAATTCTTACGGCTACAAGCGCATGCTGGTTGAGCGCGACATCACACTTCACTCTTATTGTGAACACCACTTAGTCCCCATTATCGGTAAAGTCCACGTATCTTACATCAGCAACGGACACGTGATCGGTTTGAGTAAAATCAACCGTATTGTGCGTCACTTCGCGAAACGTCCCCAAGTTCAGGAGCGACTTACCGAGCAAATCGCCCGCGAACTCAAAAACGTGCTTCAAACCGAAGATGTGGCCGTAGTCGTCGATGCCGAACACTTCTGCGTGATTACCAGAGGGATTGAAGACGGGCAATCTTCCACCGTTACCTCTCATTTCTCCGGAGCATTCTCCGATCAAAAAACCAGAGAGGAGTTCTATCGCCAATTGGATTTAAAATAAAAAATACTGTCATGAAAGATAAGAATATATTGATTATCGGAGGAAACTCCGGTATAGGTGAAAAATTAGTAAAACGATTGTCCGAAAAAGGCGCCAACATATACGCTGCCAATCGCAATGGTTTTAGCAGTCTGCCGTCCGGTATTCACATTCAAGAAGTGGATGTAACTGCTGATGAATTTACCCTAAACTTACCCGATGAATTGCACGGGCTCGTCTACTGCCCGGGAAGCATCAATCTAAAACCCTTTGATCGCATCAAACTTGACACCTACATGGATGACATGAATGTCAACGTTTACGGTGCGGTAAAGGTGTTGCAACAAGCGCTTCCCGTGATGCGTAAAACCGGCAATGCGTCTGTCATCGGATTTTCAACCGTAGCGGTCAATACCGGTATGCCTTTTCACGCATCGGTAGCTGCCGCAAAAGGGGCTCTGGAAGGACTCTTTCGTTCACTGGCCGCGGAATATGCACCGAAAGTACGTTTCAACATCATAGCGCCTTCGCTTACCGATACCCCCATGGCTAAAGGTCTGCTTGGTAGCGACCGTAAAAAAGAAGCTTCCGCCGAACGACATCCGTTGAAGGCAGTGGGAGAGGCCGATCAAATGGCTGCCATGGCACAGCTGTTACTCTCCGACGAAGGGGCGTGGATCAGCGGGCAAACCATGCACATCGACGGCGGAATGTCCAACCTAAAACCCTAATCCATAGTGCGACACATCCAACCAACCGATCTCTCTGCCAACGATCGCTTCTATAAAGTTGCGTTTTTTAATACCATGTCCGGCATTCGCACACCGTTTATGGTCGGCACAAAAGGCAACGTAGCCAACTTAGGACTTTTTAACTCCATTGTACATATTGGAGCCAATCCACCACTGTTGGGTATGGTGTTTCGTCCACCTACCGTTCCCCGTCACACCTTGGAAAACATCCTCAACAACGGATGGTACACGCTCAATAGTGTCACGGAATCGTTAATTGAAAAAGCCCACCAAACGTCGGCGAAGTACGATCGTGACGCATCCGAGTTTGAGGCTGTTGGTTGGAAACCGCACTACGAAAAAGAAATTCCGGCGCCTTTTGTCGAGCAGAGCCCATTGAGGATGGCCTTGCAATTTGTCGAAAAACACCACATCACCGCCAACGATACCATTTTTTTGGTGGGTGAGGTCAAGCATATTTGGATTGACGAACAAGCCATCGACGAATCGGGTGAAATCCTCCATGACGTCTTAGACACTATATTGGTTAGCGGTCTTGACGCCTATTACTCGCGTAAAAAAATCAGCAATCAACCCTATGCCCGTCCATGAACGTTCACGTACACTGGTTTCGAAGAGATTTACGGCTAAAAGACCACCGCGCGTTGGCAAAAGCAACCAATGAAGGTGAGAGTCCGGTGTTGCCGTTGTTTATTTTTGATACCAACATCCTCGATGCTTTAGAAAACAAAAAAGATCAGCGGGTGCATTTTATCCATTGTACCTTGGAAGATATGCGCAAAAGGCTCCATGAGCTTGGGTCGAGCATGCTGATTCGTTACGGTAATCCCATAGACATTTGGAAATCGATCGTGGAAGAATACGATATAACCTCCGTTTCAGTGGTACGCGATTACGAACCGTACGCACACGAACGCGACAAGGAGGTTTACGATTTCCTTGAGTCCAGAAATATCCGTTTTACCGGGTGTAAAGACCAAGTCATTTTTGAAAAGTCGGAAATTACCAAAAACGATGGGGGATATTATTCGGTGTTTACCCCATACAGCAAGTCGTGGAAAGACGCTTTAACCAAAGATCACTATGCAGAGGCCAAGGTTAATATGGACGGTTTTTTTAAGACCAAGCCGTTGCCAATGCCCACTTTAAAAGACATGGGTTTTGAGGAAACCGACGTACGCTTGTTTCCCTCCAAAGATGTATCCGACGACATATTAAATCACTATCACGAAAAGCGCGATATTCCGTCGGTAAAAGGGACATCTCGTATGAGCGTACACCTGCGCTTCGGAACGGTATCCATTCGTGAATTGGTGAGACGTGCCTTGTCGACCAACGAGACTTTTCTCAATGAACTCATATGGCGCGATTTTTATCAAATGACGCTGTATCACAACCCGGAATCTC
>SKIJ01000042.1 GCA_007116495.1 Cryomorphaceae bacterium
AAAATGTAGAATGTAAAATGTAAAATTGAGAACCGGAGCGTCACTTTATGGACGTACCAACGACTAAACATCTCAACGACTCAACGACTAAACGACTAAACATCTCAACGCCTCAACATCTAAACCTCTCACCGATGCCTCAGCAATTCCTCTACCAACTTAAACACCGTTGTTGAAGATTCTTCCTGGGCGGGGTTTTTATGGTCGTAGCTGTTGTAGATGCGTCGGGCGCGTTCGATGGCCAACCGAACCCTTGGCGTTTGGGTGCGTTGGTCTTTACCTTCTAGAAGTGCGAAAAACTGCTCGGTAACGCGCTTGCGCTTTTGTCCGTCGAAATAAGTACCAAAAGGCTCAAGCAGACCATTCAAGCGCTCATCGTATTCCGATCGGTGCAGTGGTGAACCATCGTGGTTTTCAAAGTGCAAGATCAGCCAATACTCAAAAGCCTGATTGGAATAGGCTACAAAAAAACCGTAGTGCTCCGCCAATTCGATGGCCTCGTTAAACTTCTCGGCTTGTTTGGGGTGCTCCGGGTCTATATCTGCGTCAAATACACACCACACTTGGTCAAACTGATTGCCCTTTTTCTTCCACCAGCGCTTTTCGGATAACTCTTTAGCGCGTTCTACCAAAGAAACCGTATTGTATCCCTCACCTACCGTTCTGATGGTGGCTGAGGTTAAGCGAAACTTGTTGAAATAAGACGGTTCGGTGTTTTTTCCCTCGCATACGATCAGTATGGTTGGGCGCTCGTGAATAAACGGCGCCGGTCTACTGATGGGCGGTCCGTGCCGACGTTTGTCGTGCTTTCTCGAATACGGTTTCTTTGTCATACTACAAGTCCGTTAAACAAGGGATGGCACCAAACTTCCCCTGTAAATAGCGATTGGCGTAATCGTTGGATTGCGTCAACTTGAACTCCGCCAAAGAATAGAGTCGCGCTTCCCCGCGTTGGTTTTTCTCCGTAAACCATACCTGATCCGGTCTAAATAAGCCTTCGTGGAGAATGTGCGTATTGTGCGTATTGAATATCAACTGTGCATTGTTGGGATTGGTCTCTTTGTTGTGAAAGAGATTGACCACCATCGTCACCAAGTGTGGATGCAGTTTGGCGTCCAATTCATCGACCAGCAAAATCGCCCCTTTGTTGAGCGCATCCACCACCGGCCCCAAAAGATAAACGTATTTTTTGGTTCCTTCCGACTCGTCCTTATTAAGGAAGAATGCGGTCTTTTTCTCTTCACCTTGTTCGGTAAAAATCTTTCTAACCGTCATTACCTCTGACGATTCACGGGCTTGCTTACCACCTTCCATCGGAACAACAAACATATCGCTGATGCCCATGTCCGCCTTTCTCAGAAAATGTAAAAAATGTTCCTTTCCGGCGTTGGTTTTGATTTTATCGATGGCATTTTGCCTGAACTGCCGACTGTAGATATCACGAATGATTTCCATTTGCTGAAACCAATCCAACACCTCCCGACATACTGCATCGTTAAACTGAGCCGCCACCGACAACAACAAGGCATTGTCTCTCAACAAGCCCTCTTTTACCACGATGTTGCCTTTGGTAAAGCGCTTGGCGTGGGTGGATGTGTGTTTCCCTTCGCGATAGAAAATCTCCACCTCGCGGGTCTTGGGTTTGATGTAGAGCCACTCGGCATTGACTTTGGCCGAAGACACCTCAAAGCCATACCGGTAGCGCGTTCCGTTTTTCACAAACACAACCTCAAACTCCGAACATTCATCTTGATGATCTCCTAAGCGAAACGGCTCAACGGCAATGCGGTCGCCCTTTTGACCGTCTTTTGACGACGAAATGGCATATTGACGCATAAACACTAACGCCTCCATCAACTTACTCTTACCACTGGCGTTGGCACCGTAAACAACTGCACTCCTAACTAATGGTTTCTGCTCACCTTTCGTTGTGAAAACATTCTCGTCTAAAAAACAGTGGTCTTTGAAGTCGGAAGCCACCATACTCAGGGTCGCCTTTTCGTAAAAGAGCTTGTAATTCCTTACGGAGAATTGGATAATCATGGCAAAAGCTTATTACCGACAAATATAAACCCATTATCATCATACCTCTTACCTTTGCGACTTAATTTTAACGAACCACACATATGGAATTGTATCTCGATAGCGCCGACATCAAAGAAATTGAACACGCGTTTAAACTGGGATTTATCACCGGATTAACCACCACGCCAACCTTTATGCACCGCGAAGGCATCACCGATGTTGACGCAACCATTTTGAAATTGGCCGAGATGGTTCCCGTGCTGCAAATCGAAGCATTGGGAAAAACGGCAGATGAGATTGTTGCAGAGGCAAAACGACAAGATGCACTCGGGCTAGACAGAAACAAAACCGTTTACAAAATCCCCATCAGTATGGAAGGGGTAAAAGCCTGTAAGCAACTTACCGACGAAGGCTTTTTGGTAAACATTCACCTTGTATATACGCTACAGCAAGCCTACATGGCGATGGCTGCCGGCGCTACTTATGTTTGTCCATTGGTTGGTCGCCTCCAAGACCAAGGTCACGACGCACTCGCCTTGGTTGAGCAGTGTGTAGAAGCCGTCAACTACTATGGCTACAACACCAAAATCATGTTCAGCAGTGTTCGCAACGTAGAGCACGTGAGAAACGCCATCAACATTGGTGTACACACCGTTACCGTGCCTTGGAAAATCATGAAACAGTTGACCGAAAACAACTTCACCACCGTGGGCACCGATCAATTCTTTGAGCACACCGCATTGATGACCAAGACCATCGGTCAGTGTATTCGTCCACAAAACCCTACCATCACCGTCGACAAAACCGTGATGGACAGTTTGGTTACTATGAGTACCGGGGGATTTGGTGCCGTAACCATCGTCAACGACAATAACGAACCCATTGGCTTTTTCACCGATGGCGATTTGCGCAGACAACTAGAGCAACAAGGCGAACGTTTTTTACAACAGTCCTTATCGACACTAAAACTCAGCAAACCACACTCCGTCGAAGCCAATGATCTTCTCGTGGAAGCGTCTAACGCATTTAGCGTCAACAAGGTTGATCAACTGGTGGTGACCAACAACGGTAAAGTCGTTGGTATGATAGACATTCAAGACCTTGTTGGCATTAACTAATGTGGTTGATTGACGACATCGAATGGATGAAGCGCTGGTCTCAGGTCAAAGCCTTGGTTTTTGACTGGGACGGCGTTTTTAATTCCGGAGAAAAAAGTCCAAATACGTCCAGTGGATATTTTGAAGCCGACAGCATGGGGGTCAACATGCTCCGTTTTTCACTATGGCTAAGAGATGGCACTGCTCCTCCGGTGGCTGTGATCACCGGCGCCAACAATCCCGGAGCACAAGCATGGGCCGAGCGCGAGCACATACACGCGTGCTACGGCAAAGTACTGAATAAGCAAGACGTATTGGAATCCTTTTGCAAGGATCACAACATAAAGCCTGAGAACGTCTGCTTTTTCTTTGACGATATCCTAGACCTCAATGCCGCTTCGATTGCCGGTATAAGAATGCTGCTTAATCGTCCTGGCGCAC
>SKIJ01000026.1 GCA_007116495.1 Cryomorphaceae bacterium
TGCCTTCAACCAGTAAGTTTGATGGGTTTACCCAAAAACAACTGGGTGATTGGGGGATTCATCAACTCTTAACCACTGCAAACTTTGCCCGTAACAATAAATTGGTCACTTGGTTTATTGGCGGTTTAAATTATCAGGTTGAGCATCATTTGTTCCCCAATATCAGTCACGTGCATTATCCCAAAATAGCGAAAATCGTTAAGAAAACAGCCGAAGAATTCAAATTGCCTTACCAAGACATACCCCGTTTACGTGATGCCATATTCCATCACCACCAATATATGAGACAGCTGGGTCGTGCATAGTTCATTCATATTGTAAATGATGTAGATTACATCTAAAATAAACACTTTCCACATAAACGTCGTATGCTTGTACGGCGTTTTTTTTGTTTCATAATGAACCATTTTTCCCAAAATGAAACATATTTCTGTTTTAATTATGGTGTTGAATTAGGTTTGTTTAACTCTCAAGTTACTGATTAAAAGGGTGTTGTTTTTTTTGGTTTCGCTATATGTTTTTTTTGGTTTGAAGTTTGACTAATATATGTTACAAAAAAAACCATTTGATGAAACGCATAATCAATTCCGTACTAATCATCATAGCAACTTTCGCGGCTATGATATCAAATGCTCAGTTGAAGGTTGCCAGTTGCCAACAAGGCAATAACAGGTTTGGAAACATTACAACTGCATTAGACGCTTCAGAAAATTACGTCGGCGGGGTCCCCGGTAGCTGTAACATTCAAAACATCAATATCAACAATACCAATGATACAGTTGTTGTAAGGGAGGGCACAACCATTACGCGTTCCAATTTAAATAATTCCATTAACGGGGTCGTTATTGTCTACGGAACTTTAAACTTAGAACAGGGCAATCAGTCATTAAATATCAATTCAAACGGTCAGCTTTTGGTTTATGGCACCATCACTGGTGGCAACAATACCAGCATCATTGTCAATGGTTACATGCTAATAGCTGAAGACGCCGATGTGAGTACAGGAAATGGTCCCAATGCAGATTTCACCATCAATGGTTCGGGTATATCGGAAATCAATGGTGAGCTTACCACACCCAATTTAACGAATAATGGAAGCGTTGTTGGAACGGGTACTGTATTTGGAAACATTACCAATCAAGGAACCATTAATGGATCTGATTCTACAGTTACTACAATCATTACACCGCTGGGGCAAACCCCGCAAACAGCCCTTGCCTGGACGGCCGGCCCCCAGTGGACCAATGACCCCCCGGGGCAGGGTAACAACAATAAAAATGGTCTTGCTATAATTATTGAGGAAGACTTTGAGGTAGGAACGTCCCCTGGAGATTTTAACCGTCGCTTTTCAAGAATTTCTGTACAAAACAATAAATCACTAAGGGTGAACAGTGATTTTATTTACGCTAGAAATCTTGTTTTAAATGATGGGAATATTGAATTTAGATGTTCTTCTCGTATTGATGCAAACACGAATATTGTTGGAAGTGGAACGGGCACTTTTTCCATGGTTAAGTGTTTGGATTGGACGGGTTGGCACTATTTTAATTTTCCGGTAAAGTCAAACTCTTCGCTTACATTGGGCGATATTGATTTAGACGCAACAACGGATTTTGTATATGACGCAAATAGTAATGCGCGCAATATATTCCAATGGGATCCCTCTGCGTCTAGTTGGGTGTCAATTACCCTTAGTTCATCAACGCCTGTAGGAGGTAAGACATTCATTTATTGGGGGAATCAAAACGGCAACATCACACTCAACGCTTCTCCTTCTGATTTTAATAATGCTTCTCAGAATGCACCATTAGTGTATCATAATCCGGGCCCCCCAGCTACACCACCCGGTGGCGGAAACGGTTGGGCATCTACGGTAACGGATGGTTGGGTAATGATACCCAATCCATTTCAAGATGACCTCGATTGGGATAAAGTAAGAACGGCGTTGATTGGTGATAACAATTTTGAAGAAACTGCGGTCTATGTTTGGGATGGTCAAGTAGAAACGTATGTGTCGTGGAACGGATCCGGAAGTCAAAATCGCTATATATCACCATACACCCCTGTTTTTGTACGTGTAAGCTCTTCGGCTTCCGGCAATTTTGAACTTCAAAATAATTTCCGCAGATCAAATCCCATTACCTCTCCATCTGCACGAATGGTCAATGAATTGTCGTCTGTTTTTATAAGCGTACAAGGTCAGGGCTACCATGTAGACACAGAGGTTGTAGAAAACCCATCCGCTACTAATGATTTTGATGGACATTACGATGCACATTACATGCTGCCAATGTCTAATGCGCCATTATTGTTTACCGTTACAGACGACAGTCTAGCTGTGAGCATTAACCAACGCCCCAGTCTTGAAGATACGGTTGTTGTTTCATTTTCCCATGCAAGTGATGGCGCTCAATTTACCATGTCGCTAACCAAGCTTCAGTTCCCCTCCTTTGTGAATATTATGCTTTACGATATATATGAGGACACGCTTGTTGATATCAATCAATCGGACTATGAATTTATAAACGATACCGATGCGCCTGTTGAGCGTTTTCGATTGGTCGTTTACAAAAACGGATTAAATACCGACGATCACCAGTCACTAGATGAAACAACAAGTCCTGAGATTCGTGCTTGGTTTGCCTACGACGAACTCAACCTTGAACTTTCGAACACCATGCATAATGCACAAGTGTACTTGGTTGATATGGGCGGTCAAACACTTGTGAGTCGTCAATTTTCAGAATTGAGCAAAGCGAGCATTCCCATTCAATTACCCAGTGGGGTATATGTGGTATGGGTTCACACTCCTGAAGGAAATCAAAGAGCAAAAATTATAAAACACTAGTCTAGTTGCTTCAACAACATCACCGATTCCAAAAAACGCGTCTGATAAAGACGCGTTTTTTTAAAATATAGACGCTTTATTTTTCAAAACAATGTTGTAGTTTTGACGTTTTAATTTTTGTTTGCGAATAAATTTAAATAACACAAACATCTAGAGCACTGAAAAACACACAGCACACACTATATGAAGCGATTTTTATACGCACTATTGTTATTTCCAATCTTATCGTTTGCACAACAAAGTCCAAATAATACCCCGGCTAAAATACGAGGTGCCATTTTAGAGAGTGAAACCCGTTCTCCCATCTCTTACGTGGATATAACCATCTTAGAGACAAACGCCAATACCCTTTCCAACGAAAACGGATACTATGCGTTTAACAATTTAAAGCCCGGTACGTATACCATTGTTTCTAAGCCATTCGGCTATTTAGAAAAAAGAGAAACCGTAACCGTTCGTGCTGGACAAACCAAAACCATCAACTTTTATCTCGAAAAATCCACCGAACAGTTGCGTGAAGTGGAGGTGAATAGCGCACGCGAAGAAGCACGCACCAAAGTTCAAACGGGTAAAGTTCAGCTCACAAACAAGCAGATCAAAGATTTTTCAGTTGGGGGAGATGCCGACGTGGTTCGTGCCATGCAGGTTGTTCCGGGAGTGGTAACTACCGGTGATCAAGGAA
>SKIJ01000084.1 GCA_007116495.1 Cryomorphaceae bacterium
AATGGCAATGATGTAGTTCGCCGGATGCTTACCCTAATACGGCCATAGTGTGTTTTTCAATTGTTTATAAAAAGTCAATTTGAAACTAAAATTCATGAGTTTTGTAATGGAACAAATGTACTATATTTTTTAGCCTATTCAAATTTTACCGCAAAACTTGTCCCGCGGTGAAAAAAGTCAATGCAATTCTTTATATACTGCTGCTATTATTTCTCCTCCCTATCCAACCTCACTTCCTAACTTCCAAACCTCCATACTCCCATCAAAATGCCCTTTCGCTTTAGCGAATCTTTGTGGTCCTCTGTGTCTCCTTAAAATAGAACCTCCAAACATAAAATAATCAACAAATGATAGCCTCATTTAAAATATCATCCTAAAAAATTCTCTGTGGTAAAAAAAAGTATAGTTTACCGCAAAGGCGCGAAGAGCGCAAGGTTACTCTGCGACCTCTACGCCTCCCGATAGTTCCTGTACGGGGAAGTTCCGCGGTGCAAAAGTCGTTGCAATTCTTTATATACTGCTGCTATTAATTCTATCCGTCCATCCAAACCCCCAAACCCCCAAACTCCCCACCCTCCAAACATGATCAATTGAAAGCAAATTTTACCCTAACAAACCAAACTACTTTACTGTGATAAAGTAAACACCGCAATCAAATCGAACGTCTACAGATCTTTTTTCTTGTCAAATAACTGCTTGTTTTCTGTATTGAGTGCAACTCCATTTGCTTCGATGGGATTGACCATCATTTGCTGTTGTAAATCAATGGAAAACTTGTGTATTAGTTGGAACAACTCGTTGACAAATTTTGAATCTATACCCATTTGCTCTGCCATTGATGCTCTATCTTTGAGAATGGAAAACCAACGTTGAAATTGTAGAATGGCGACGTTGTTGTCTTTTTTCACCTGACCAATTTGTTCGACCAAATCTCGACGCTTTGCAATAACCTGCACCAATTGGTGGTCAATTTCATCAATGATGAGTCTCAGTTGCTCTAACCGTTGAACGGTTTCGTAATTGGGGCATTCTTCCCCGCGTATTACTAACTTGTCTAGGATGGAAATAACGTCTACCGGCAACAGTTGTTGTTCGGAATCGCTAAGGGCTTTATCAGGATTGATATGCGATTCAATCATTAACCCATCAAGCTGTAAATCAAGGGCAGTTTGTGCGACTTCATAAATATAATTGCGCTTTCCACTGATGTGCGACGGATCGCAGATGATGGGTAAATCTGGGCATAGGGATCGAAGTTCAATGCTCACTTCCCACTTAGGGTCGTTGCGGAATGGATTGATTTTGTGTGCATAAAAGCCACGATGTATGGCTGCTATTTGTGAAACACCTACGTTTTCCAAACGTTCAATGGCGCCCATCCATAAACCTATTTCCGGATGGATGGGGTTTTTAACAAATACCGGCACATCAACACCTTTTAACGCGTCGGCAATCTCTTGAACAAAAAACGGATTGACAGTGGTTCGCGCGCCAATCCAAAGCATATCAATTCCCGAGTTCAATGCTTGTTCAACGTGAAGGGCATTGGCAACTTCCGTCATGGTAGGCAACCCTGCATCTTGACCAGCTCGGCGCAACCACGATAACGCGGGTGCACCTATGCCTTCAAAGCTATCGGGTCTGGTTCGCGGTTTCCATATACCGGCACGAATGGCGTGTACTTTACCACTGGCGGCAAGCTGGTGTACAGTACGGAAAACTTGTTCTTCTGTTTCGGCACTGCACGGACCACTGATGATTAAGGGGCCATCCCCGGGAGGATTAGCACTCAAAGTAGGCCACTCATTAAATACCTTGTTCTTTTTCACGTTGAAAGGAAATAAATGCCGGAGGTTAATCCCTCCGGCATGTAATTAACAATGTTCTTCGAACGCTTGTTTGAGATTTTCTGCAATCAGTTCAGCTTGGCGACCTTCAATGTGATGACGTTCAATCATGTGAACCAATTGGCCATTTTTGAAGAGTGCCATACAAGGTGAAGAAGGCGGAAAGGGTGCCATCATTTCTCGTGCTTTTTGAACTGCTTCACGATCGTTGCCAGCAAATGCCGTAACGGTATGCTGTGGTTTTTTAGCAGCCTGGATGGCCAACTTGGCAGCTGGACGCGCATTGGCAGCAGCACACCCGCATACGGAGTTGATGACAACTAAGGTAGTTCCGTCACTTTTGATGACGTTTTCCATATCTTCAGAGGTTCTTATCTCTTCAAAACCTGCTGTGGTAAGGTCTGCACGCATAGGTGCAATCATATCTTCTGGGTACATAGTTGTGATTTTAAGTTTGTGCAAAAGTATCGTTTATTTCACGATAAACAGTAATTATAACAAAAATAGCACAACGCATGTTTACAAAACAAAACGCCAAATCAGCTTACCCAATATTTGTGTTTGGGGTTCAATTAATGTTATCTCAGACGTGTTCATTATGTGATTGACGATAAAAAAGAAGTCAGCACCAATAATGGGTATCCACTGCAAGCGAAAATTGAGAACAAACAAATCTGCATCTTGATTGATTTGCGTGTAAAGCAAACCAAAAACCCGCGGATTAAAGGCATACTCAAAACGCGACCCAAAGAGTTGATTGCTGAACTCGCCTTCCGGTAGGTTCACATTGTTCCATTCTAAAAAAGCAGAAATCGTTAAAAAAGGCGATGTTCGCCACCTTCCCTCCCACACCTGCTGTGTGCTGGTTCCACCGTAAAATTCACCGGTGCTGAGTCGCACATTTCCCGATAGCGTTCGCGAGGTGAATGTCCCGGCTTGAAGGCGAAAACGGGTAAACCAATACTCGCCTTCTTGAATGGTCACTGCGTCGGCCGGGCGACCACGAGGGGAATAAATGGTAAAATCTTCGATGAGCCCTTCTGCATGGTGATCAATCATTACGTTGAAATACTCCCCCGAACGGGTAAAGAATCCAAACGGACGAATTTCGTACAGAAAAGACTGAATATTACGGGTGTCGTTCCACAGCGTGTAAGTCAGCTGTCCGGGCGTAAAATCCCACTGCCTAATCCACGATAACCGGCCATCTGTTTTGGGACGGGGGCGATAGAGTACCTGAGCAAAGTATTCTTCAAAATTGGTTCTGCGCTGGAGAGCTACTTCCGGACTAAACGCCATCGGACTTTTTTGCGCGCTGGCAAATATGTTAATTTTGTCGTTGGGATAAGCCATGTAAGCACGGTAGGCAAAGGCATCCCTGTCAAACTGTCCATCAGAATTAAACGTATGAATGTAAGCGCCACCAACACTAAAGTTGCGCCTTCCAAATAACTTATCGGTAGCATAACGAAAGTTGCCTCCTGTGGTGGTATGCCAACCGTCTTCTGTAAATTTATTAACCGTCATCAAGCCCACGGTAGACTGCTCAAGCACATCTTGCCGCCAAGAGGCAACGGAGTAATTGGTCATTGGTTCAGTTTCTGTTTGCCCTGTTTGTATGCTCATCAGCCCAAGCGTACTCCCTCCTTCTTTACCCAAAAGGCGCACCCCTCCCA
>SKIJ01000044.1 GCA_007116495.1 Cryomorphaceae bacterium
ATTTTGGATTAGGATCTTTATTAAAGATATAATAACCTTGTGATTTAGTATTGCCAGGATAAACACTTATAATTAGGTTTCCATCCTTAATAGCGAAAAGTAATTCTTGTGCCCAAGGTTGATCGAACCATAGTCCCAATCGGTCATTGTTTTCTAACTTTTTATAATCCTTAGTTTTCACAAGTTCATCCAATGCGGATTCAATTCGACGACCAATAGCTCTAGTGTTGTCACTGGAAACTGAAAATATGGACGGTTCAGGGAGCCACCTGAAATTATGACCTTTTACAAGTGAAATGAAATCTTTGAGAAATCTGTCTTGGTGCCCAGTGGCTTTCTCGAAGCTATGCACTTTTACAGCGATATTCATAAGTTTGAACCAATTCAAATCTTTGGGAATAACTATCGAGCGCATATCCTCTGTTAAACCATTGTCTTTGTTACAAATGTTAAACGCTTGATTCCACAATTGAGCTGTGCAATCCCAGTTGTCTCTTTTTGCTTCAATGATAATCGCAATACCATTGATATTGATAACAAGATCGCATCTGGGGTCGTATTTCTTGTCATGTTTTTGATTCCAAAAATGCTCAACTGTCATTTCATTTTCACTCAATGAAACAGTGTAGATTTTTTCAAAATCATTTATCTCAGAGCTTCTTTTCTGGATGTTTATCGCAATTTCATTTTTCGAGTATATGTCGCTAAACAATTCATTAGCATCCGCTGAATCAAGAATTGATTTTAGTACTTCATTAAAAAACAGCGTATTTTCTTGCAAACAAATGGCAAAAGCGCGCGTCAAATCGTTTTCGAGTTGATAGCGTCGATTTTCATTTGTATAGGTTTTAAAGATGTTAAGATGTGAGTTCATTATATAAACTCCTTTAAAATCGTTTTAAAATTCTCTTCTGCCTTTTGACTTGCCCCCCAAGCTGTTTTTAAATCAGCCAAAGCTACTTCTACGCTTGGTAAATTGTCTTCAATAATCTTCTCTACATATAGCGGAATATTGAGGTTGTAATCGTTCTCCTTTAAGTCCTCTTGATTGGCAATTTTGACATAGTTTTCTACCTCTTCAAATGCCGTGTACCAAGTGAAGAGTTGTTCTACATGTTCTTTTTCAAGGTAGTTCTGTGCTCTTCCCACACGTACTTGGTCGGAACCATCAATAAAGAGTACTTTGCCTTTTTTGTGGTTTTCCTTGTTTTGTTTGAACACCATTACACAGGCAGCCAATTGGGTACCATAGAAAATATTTGGTCCTAAACCAATTACGGCTTCCAGCAAATCATCCTTCAACAATTTTTCACGGATTTTGCCTTCTGCACCTTTTCGGAATAAAGCTCCATGAGGTAGAACTACAGTCATTCGCCCCGTGCTATTCATGGATTTGATCATGTGCTGTACCCAAGCCATATCTCCATTGCCTTTTGGAGGAATTCCCGCTATATTTCTTCCATAAGGGTCATTCGCCCAATTTTCTGCGCCCCATTCTTTCAACGAAAACGGAGGATTTGCAATTACACAGTCAAAGGTTTTTAAGCCATCCGCGCTAAAGAATGCCGGATTCCTTAGAGTATCCCCACGAACAATTTGAAAATCTTCGATGCCATGTAAGAACATGTTCATTCGCGCAATAGAACTGGAAGTCAAGTTTTTTTCTTGTCCAAACAATTTCAATGTACGGTAATCTTCTTTGTTATCGCGAAGGTGGTCCACACATTCCAGTAGCATACCTCCTGTTCCACATGCCGGGTCATAAATACTTTCACCTTCATGTGGATCGAGAATCAAACCTAGTAAATGAACAACAGAACGCGGTGTATAGAACTCTCCTGCTTTTTTATTGGTCAAATCGGCAAAGTGCTTGATTAGGTATTCGTAAGCATTCCCTAAAATATCGGGCTCCACTAAGGAATTGGATAAGGTGTATTGTGAAAAGTGTTCAATTAGATCCGTGAGCAACCTATCCGACAATTTGTTTTTATTACTCCATTGGGCATCACCAAAAATACCGTACAACAATTCTTGATTAGCTTGTTCTATACCACGAAAAGCTTTTTCAATCGCTTGACCTACATTGGTTGTTGTTTCACGTACATCCTTCCAATGGCAACCCTTTGGAATTTCAAAACGGTGAAACTCTGGAAGCAAGGCATATTCAACATCACCATCCGATTCTTCCAAAGCTTGTTGGTATTCTTCATCATAGACATCGGAGAGTCGTTTGAAAAACAACAAGGGAAAAATATAGACCTTAAAATCGGATGCATCCACAGGCCCTTTTAGGATCCATGCTGCACGCGAGAGGTATTGCTCGAGTTGTGAGAGTGTGAGTTTTTCTTTGGTCATAGTTATCTGCTAATTCTCTGAAAAGTTAATTATAATGAATAACCATAATCGCAATCAATTTCAAATTCATTACAAATATGGATTTCGTTAAGGCAGTCTTTCTGCACAGTAATATTGTTATTGGAGTTTTTCATTTTTCAATCAGTATTCCAATAGGCTGCATCAGCTTCATCTCCTTCTCCAAAGACATCCTCCCAAGGATTTTCTCCAGCGCGAGAATAGTGATCATTTAAGTATTCAAATTCTGTTTCCATATAATCTTCAATCTTATTATTAATGTCTAATGTCTTCGATGAAAATATATATTTTTTAGTTTCAAAAATAGGAGTAAAAGAGTATCTTTCACTGCCTAAATATTTTACGTCCACTCCTTTAAAGTACGTGATTGGAGTTTCTTGTAAGGATGTAATTTCTTCTGAATCAATAAAAAAATCCGAAATATTTTCAATGCACCAGCTAAGATATTGAGGATTAGGACCTATTATTTTTAAACCTGATGCATTCTGTTTCCCTAAGAAGTTAAATATTTCTTTAGGTTCATAAGACAAGTTAAAAGAACCATTAAGATAATTCTTGAGTACAAGTTCAATATTTCCTATTTTGACTCTTTCATCTGAGTTGCTTTCCAGATATTTTGTAATTCCTTTAACGTCAATATGATTATTAGAAACCACAAAATCATCTATCGCATAAAATATTTTTGCATCGTGAAGACCGATAAATTCGTTTTGATAAGCTGAATTTTTATTCAGTAAAAAATCGATATAATCTCTTACATTGGTGTTATCTATAACTTTATTTCCTCTGAAGACATCGATTATCTTAAAGCCTTTGTATTTACCGAAATTTAATTTACTGTTTATTTTCATTCATTATATTTTTTCGTCATAGTTTTGAAGTGTCAAAATACTTATTGGCAAAGTACGTAACTCGTTTGTGTCGTTCCGTAATTTTCGTTTCAGTCCATTTGGATTTTTCTGATTTCGCGGTGAAAATTGAAAAGGTTAAATATAATAATTTATGTGAAATACAGACCGGGGCGGTTTGAATCCGTTATATTGTTGGTTGGTTTATTTGTAGAAATAAATAACCCACCTGCCAACCTACCAA
>SKIJ01000008.1 GCA_007116495.1 Cryomorphaceae bacterium
CTGCTTACTTCAACTTCGCGCAGCTGCTCGGTCGATTTATCGAGATATAAATTAAGGGTAAGCGTTTTACCCGACGAAATCGTTACTGTTTCTTTTTTTTCCAAATAGCCAAACGGCTTAGTGACGACGGTATAGGTACCCGGCTCTACACTGTTGAAAGCATAATAACCATTATCGTTGCTGAGTGTGGTTGCGTTGAGTTCAATGATGGTAATCTCTACAAAGGAAATGGGGTCTCTCGTTTCTGCCTCCAATACAGCGCCCCGAATTTTACCCGGCATATTGTCTTGCGTTGTTTGCGCATACGATAGTAAAGGAAGAAGCAATACTGCGAGTAACAATCGATTCATAGAATATACGTTGTGATTTCGGTATTAGGTATTTTTTTAAATCGAAGTGATTGAATGATAAAAAAATCAAACGCCAAATCTACAACAATGTTTGTAAAAAGCCCATGACTTGGAAATAAAAAAACGCGTTCTGTAAAAGACGCGTTTTTTCTAATTTTTGTCAAAACAATTGATTCGTTTTGCAAGTAAGTATGCTGCGATATAACATTAGAGAAAAAAATCTTTACTACTTACAATCTACCATAAAGCAGCGACAAACTTAAATGTGTATTGCTAAGGCTTTACAACTTTAACCCTTTGGCTACCCTCTAGTGAATACACCCATACAACATACACGCCACTTGGTAAATCCATCGGTATGCTCGTGTTGGTTAGTTCGTTGTATCGACGAGAATAAAGTGTTTGACCAGCCATGTTTACCAAATGCAAATCAGCATCATGCAGAGTATTTGACAACGCTACATTGAGTTCATCGTGAGAAAACCAAACGCGTAAGTCCGGATTGGATGATTCGTTTGCTATATGAAAGTCCTCGGATTGCAAGCCATTTTTATACACAACCAATCGAAAACGTTCAACAGGTGCTTGAACGCTGTTGACAAAATCGTAGTTGCTTTGATTGATATCGATTAGCGAATCTGCAAACACGTCGTAGAGCATAATATTGACAAAAGAGGTATACTGAACAACTGCGGACGAAATGGTATAGATCGCGCCATCGCTGGGGTGAGAAAATGAAACAACAACGGTATCTTCAAGATTCGGTCTTTGATTGATGTTCACCGCCAAACTGTCATCTGTAACGGTAAACAATAATGGAGCATCAGACATTGGCAGCATGTAGTGCGCGTCAAAATGACCGTCAAAGTTATTGCTGGCTAATTCATTTTCGATAATTTCAGTTTGAACCTGGTACCCCTGACCTTCAACATTGAGAAATACGGACGATAATTCATTTGCCATTCGTGGAGCGGATGACGTAATAGGATTATTTCTACGGAAGCTGTTTTTTAGTTGGAAGTTTCCGCCCGCAGAGGAGCTTACCCTTACAAATACAGGAGTATACGGAGGAATGTATCGACTCTGCGACCCTGAGCCATTCCATGTTACATAGGTCTCGGATTGACCATCCCAAACATAAACAGCAGTTTCATCAAAATTACTATTGCTCAACAGCTCTAATCTCACATTTTCCCAGTCAAGTTCATCTTGAAATGGATTTGGAATCATTACCCAACCGTCGGTAACAGTAGAAGCCCACCCGTTACTTCCTCCGGGAGGAGTTGAAGACGGACCGGGGTTATGATATGCAATCGGGGCATTAAGTGGTGCATTATTAAAATCGGATGGACTTGCTTCAAGAGTAATGTTGCCATCATTAGTACCCCAGTAAATAAATGTTTTCCCTCCCACAGAAGTAGAAGAACTCAGAGTAACCGAGACCCAACTAGAGGCTGTAGGATCCCACTGGAAGATATTTCTTGCATTGCTACTTGGGTCGTATACAAATTCAGGCGTACCTGTTAAACTTATATCTCCTAAAGTAAGTGATGAATTAGTCTTGACGGGGAAGTTGAAATAATGCCAGCCAGTCCAGTTAAGACATTTACTCATAGACACAGTGCTGCTTCCGTTTCCCGTCAACTTCGTTTTTGAGTCAATTCGAGATGAACATCTAAATTCTATACGACCATCATCAAGTAATAGGTTATTTGTATACACAAAATCACCATTTACTTTTAATGTTTTATTGTTTTTTACGGAAATTTTTGAGAATCTACGGACAAAGTCACCGTTATTGACACCAACTTCAAAGTCCTCTTCCATCAGTATGGCCAAGCCATTCTTATTATTAATACCTTGTCCGGGAGGGTCGTTTGACCACTGAAATCCTGATTGCCATGTTAGTGCAGTTTGAGGCGTTAGACCTAACGGCGTTATGCTTGTGTTAATTGTGGCGTTCGATCCATTAACTGTACCTTGATTGGTGATGCTACCAAAAATGGTTCCCGCTCCAACGATGGTTCCATTATTTGTAAGACTTGGTGTTGTAAGGTCGCCGTTTATTTCAGCAATGCCAGAACCGTTGATTGTGATGTCTGCGTTTGAACCAGCCCCAGTGCTAACCTGAGCACTGTCAGCTACAAGCATGTAACCATTGACCATAATACTGGTATTGTTTTCACCACTTATGGTTCCGTAAATCAAGAGCTGACCATTGGAATTGATGGTTAAAGACTGATTCCCTGTCTCTAAATCTAATGTGCCGTAAACAATTACAACACCATTTATGGTTCCATTCAAATCAGAACGCGTGGTAGTTGTCCCTTCTCTCACAATAACGGTGTCATTCGTATTATTGATGTTGACATTTCTAATATTGCAAGTATTAGGAGAGCCACCAACGTAATTTCCGGAAGCATCTAGTGCTATTGCGATGTTTCCAAAATTATTGTTTGCATTTTGGCAACTTGCTACTTTTAACTGCGCTTTGGTGTTATTTATAAAAATGGACAGTATCAGCAAGATAAAGTATTGAACATTTAGTTTCATAAGTAGATTTGCGTTTACGCCTTTTTATCAAAAGATATGCCAATGCATTTTCATCAACACAAAACCACTTTAAAATATTTATTTTTAGATATTTAAAAGAATTACAAACATTCAAAAGATTTTTTTTCGTCTCTTTTTAGGAACATCTGTTTTATTTTGACTCCAAAAAATAAAAAACGCCGCATGAATATGCGGCGTTTTTTAGGCTTATATACGTAACCAATCATCAAGATAACGACGGCCTTCCCAACTGTCTCATATATTGATGATGATGCACAATCGCATCGCGTAAACGGGGTATGTCTTGATAAGGCAACTTGAATTCTTCGGCTGTTTTCTTAACGATTTTCGCTATTTTGGGATAATGCACATGACTGATATTGGGAAACAAGTGGTGCTCAACTTGATAGTTTAATCCACCAATAAACCAAGTGACCAATTTATTGTTACGGGCAAAGTTTGCAGTGGTTAAGAGTTGATGAATCCCCCAATCACCCAGTTGTTTTTGGGTAAACCCATCAAACTTACTGGTTGAAGGCA
>SKIJ01000102.1 GCA_007116495.1 Cryomorphaceae bacterium
CGGAGAAGTTTAACATCGGACAGTATTTGCACGATCTCACTAAGAAAGACACCGGCGAGGTGCACTCCTGTGAGATTGAAGAGGCCGATTTTTTTGTGGGCAGTTACTCCATTGGCGATCGCACCCGTGCATTCTTAAAGGTGCAAGATGGTTGTGATTATAAGTGTACGTATTGCACCATTCCCTTGGCGCGCGGCATCAGCAGAAGTGCGCCCTTAGAGCATGTGGTGCAACAGGCTCAAGAAATCGCCAATCAAGGCATCAAAGAAGTCGTACTTACCGGCGTCAATACCGGCGATTACGGCAAGGGCGAGTTTGGCAATAAAAAGCACGAGCACACCTTTATGGATTTGATCCGTGCACTTGACGAGGTCGATGGATTGGATCGCATACGCATTTCATCCATTGAACCAAACTTGCTTTCCGAAGAAATCATTGAATTCGTGGCCAACTCCAAGCGTTTTGTGCCCCATTTTCACATCCCACTGCAGTCGGGGTCGAATGAAATATTGGGTAAAATGAAGCGCCGCTATCGACGAGAATTGTATGCCGATCGCGTGGCTTGTATCAGAAAGCACATGCCCCATGCCGCAATTGGTGTGGATGTGATTGTTGGCTTTCCCGGAGAGACCGAAGAACATTTTTTGGAGACGTATCAGTTCCTCAACGCGCTTCCGATTAGTTATCTCCACGTGTTTACCTACAGTGAGCGCGCCAATACCGAAGCCGTTGACATGAAGGGTGTGGTGCCCATTCCCGAGCGCAAAAAGCGCAATAAAATGTTGCGTGGTTTATCGGCAAAAAAGCGCCGCGCATTTTACGCCTCTCAAGAGGGAATGAAAAAGCGCGTGTTGTTTGAAGACGAGAACAACAAAGGCTACATCATGGGCTATACTGAGAATTACGTGCGGGTTAAAACGTTTTGGGACCCATCTTTGGCCAATACCATAAAAAATTTAACACTGGGCGAACAAAATAGTGACGGAACGGTATCACTACCTGAACTTTCCAATGTACATTTGGAAAATGTTTGCGATCATTAGAGAATACCAGCTGAATCCCATTTTTACCGATGCATTTATCCGTGATTGGAGTTCCCTTATTTACACCTTCCGCTCCAACGACTCGTTTGTTTCTGCCAGTTTACACAAAGAGTCCAACATGCGATACATCGCTTACGAAAAGTGGAAGTCTAAGGGTGTTTTCATGGAAGTAATGAACGATCACGATGGGAAAATTAGGATTGCACTCGAAAAGCTTAAAGACAATTGCAACGACGTGGCGTTATTGCATACGATGGACGTTGTAAACGAATGTGAGGTGTTGTGACAGATAAGCAGCATCTTCTCCAAACCATTCTTCCGATTATCGAGGCGACTGCCACATTTTTACGCGAACATGTAGGTGGTGTGCGGCAATCTGACGTGGAGGTTAAACACCTCAATGCGTTGGTCAGCTATGTTGACCGCCAAGCAGAAGAAATCCTGGTTGAAGGGTTATCAAAAGCCTTTCCGGAGGCGGGGTTCATCACCGAAGAAGAAACCATCGTTACCGAACGCAAAACCTACAATTGGATCATCGACCCTTTAGACGGCACCACCAACTATTTACACGGCATTCCGGTGTACGCCATAAGTGTGGCGTTGGAGTGCGAGGGTAAGGTCGTATTGGGTGTCGTTTGCGAAGCGGGAAAGGATGAATACTATACTGCTGTTCGAAACGAAGGAGCTTTTCTCAACGGAAATCCCATCCGCGTGAGTCAAAAAAAACAATTGGCGGATACCCTTATAGCAACCGGCTTTCCCTATTACCGGTTCGACCGCATGGATGATTTCATCGAAACACTCACCGACTGCTTTCGACACACTCGAGGCGTGCGACGCATAGGTACGGCTGCAACAGATTTGGCCTATACCGCTGTGGGTCGTTTTGACGCGTATTATGAATACGGATTAAGTCCTTGGGACGTTGCCGCAGGAAGCCTAATCGCCAGCGAAGCCGGTGCACGCGTTTGCGATTTCTCCGGTGGAACAAATTTTTTGTTCGGTGAAGAAATAGTGGTGATGCAGCCTCATATTTCTGACGCGTTCTGGGAATTATTGGCACCCTTGCGCAAAAAATAATCTCTATTATTTGCGTACAAACATTATTTTGACTAATTTTACGTCGTAATAACGATTAAAAACATGTCAAAATGAAAACATCTACCAAAACACCCAAAACGATTCGCGGCATTTTAACCGATTCCTATCTTCACGAAATGCAGCCCCAGCAGTCATCCGGGCGTATGCGTTGGTTTGTGATTCGATCGAAGCGTTTGGACGATGGCGTTGCTATGGCAAACGGTTAAATGATCGTTCGTCAATAGCCTTCAAATCATCAGTCGCCCACCTTTTTTGTGATTTCTCGAATGGCTTTAAATTCCGAAAAGAATTCGCGCAGTACAATGCGTAAAAATGCATAGGTAGGTACGGCGACTATCATTCCCGTGATCCCAGCTATGGATGCGGCGATCATAATGACAAGAAAAATCTCCAAGGGATGTGCGTTCACGGAGTTTGAATAGATGAAAGGTTGAAAAATAAAATTATCCATCATTTGCACGATGGCAAATACACTTACGATTTTCATTATAAATGGCACCAGCATGGTGGAGTAGTCGATGTCGAGGTTTGTGGTGAGTGCGACAAAGATTCCAAATATGGCACCTAACGTAGGGCCTAAGTAAGGGATGATGTTGATGATGCCGGCAAACACGCCAATTAACAATGCGTTTTCAATGCCAAACAATGCAAGACCGGTACCCACGACCGTTGCAACTAAGGTAATTTGAATGAGCACGCCAATAAAATAACGGCTGAGAGAGTTGCGTGTTTTTCGCATCACGTTCTTTACCTGAGGAATCATGTGGTCGGGGGTAATTGAAATGACCGAATCCGCAACCAAGTCCCGCTCTCGCAAAAAGAAGAAGGTGATGAAAATGATGGCAAAAACAGCGATGAACACATTGCCAATCCCCTCGGCTAAATTTGAAAACACGCGGGTTACCCGGCCTGCACCCACCAGGTCTACGAGTTCTTTTTCAACATACTCTTTGCTGCTAAAATCCTCATCTGTAGAAAGGTTGTACTTGAATACAAATTCATCAACCATTTGGAGCGGGTACTCCAACGATTCGTTGATGTCTTCCAGCTTAATGTTCGAAATGTATTTGAATTCACTGAGTACTCTAGGGGCAAAAATCGATATGATTCCGCCGAAAATAACGAACAGCGCAAGAATCCCTACGAACGCTTTGATGTTGTTGTGAATGGGCTTTTTGAAAATGCGCACTTTGTCAAGCAGACGCATCAACGGATTGAGGATAATGGAAAAAACAATCGCTATGAGGATGTATTTGACAATGCTCCATGCGAGATAAATCAGTAAAAAGAGAAGGGCAACGCCTACCCAGCCTAAAATGGTTTTGGTTCGTTGGCTCATATTGGTTGTCTTGAGGTCTGCAATTTACAACGATTAGGGTGTGAAATGTGATTTTGACATGTTTAGCCATCCCAGCGCCGCACCATTCAGAAGGTTTTCAGTCGTCTTAGCGTCTAAGTTTGCTGTTTTAATGAGCTTCCCGGGCTCAAGTTCGCCCAACGGAAACGGATAATCGCTGCCCAAGGCAATTTTATCCGATCCCATCAAATCGATGATGTGGTTGAGCATACTGTGGTCGTGTACTAACGAGTCGAGCCAAAATTTCCCGAGATATTCTTTGGGGTGAACGGGGTTGTCTACTGCGCAAAGATCAGGACGTACATCGAAGCCGTGGCCAATCCGTCCAACGGTTGCCGGGAAAGATCCACCGCCATGTGCCACGGCGACACGTAAGTTTGGCAATCGTTCAAATACACCGCCAAAAATCAATGAGCAAATGGCCAACGAGCTTTCTGCCGGCATGCCTACTAGCCAAGGCAGCCAGTATTTGGGCATTTTTTCTTTACTCATCATATCCCAAGGGTGGACAAACACGGCCATATCTAAATCCTGACATGCTTCAAATACGGGAAAGATGTTTGGATCGTCGAGATTCCAATCGTTGATGTGGGTACCAATCTCGATGCCCTTTAATCCGATGTCTTTACATCGGCGAAGTTCGTGAATGGCCAAATCAGGATCTTGCATGGGAAGCGTGCCCAAGCCCACAAACCGTTTGGGGTATCGTCTTACGATGTCCGCTATGTGATCGTTTAGGAAAACAGCGACTTCTAAAGCATCTTTTGGTTTTGCCCAATAGGAAAACATCACGGGTACTGTGCTCAGTACTTGTACATCGACGTGGTGGTGTCCGCATTCTTTTATGCGCGCCTCGGCATCCCAACAGTTGTCTTCCACTTCACGAAAAAAATGGTCGTCTTTCATCATACGGGCACAGCATGGCTTGTGATGGTCGAGGTGAATGAACCCACCGTAACCAAATCGCTGCTTGAAATCGGGAATGTTTTCGGGAAGAATGTGCGTGTGAATGTCGATGGTGAGGATGTCGTCGTAAGCCGATTGATATGCCATAAATGATGATTGGTTTAAGTGCCGTGAAAGTACCACAATTTTCTCAATCTCTAAAATGAATGGTGTGGGACGTAATGAATTGTTAATTACATTTGCGACTTTGTTATTTTAAAAATAAAAATTTATGGAATTTACAATGTTACTTTTAGTGCCCCTAATGGGCATAATCGGTTTGTTTGTGATGTTTATAAAATCCCAATGGGTGAGCAAACAAGACGCAGGAGACGAGAATATGAAAGAGTTGGCTGAACACATTGCCAAAGGTGCAATGGCGTTTTTGAGAGCAGAGTGGAAAGTATTAACGTGGTTTGCCATCGTGGCTGGAGCCCTTCTCGCCTGGTCTGGCACACTGGTGGAAACGTCGAGTCCGGTCATTGCCGTATCGTTTATCATTGGTGCGGTGTTGTCGGCATTCGCCGGATGGATTGGTATGAACATCGCCACGAAGGCCAATGTGCGCACTACGCAAGCGGCGCGAACCAGTCTGGCCCAAGCATTAAAAGTATCATTCAGCGGCGGTTCGGTAATGGGATTGGGAGTTGCCGGCCTAGCTGTCCTCGGCATGGGGGGATTGTTTATATTGTTTTATCAAATGTACGTGGTTTCAACTGGTGCCGGTGTAAACGGCCACGAAATGGAAACGGCCTTGGAAGTGCTTGCGGGCTTCTCTTTAGGTGCGGAATCCATTGCCTTATTTGCACGTGTTGGAGGCGGTATTTACACAAAAGCGGCCGATGTTGGTGCTGATTTAGTTGGAAAAGTTGAGGCGGGTATTCCTGAAGATGATCCGCGTAACCCGGCAACCATTGCCGATAATGTTGGGGATAACGTAGGTGATGTTGCCGGTATGGGTGCCGATTTATTCGGGTCTTACGTAGCAACCATTCTTGCGACAATGGTGCTCGGCCGTGAAATCATTTCGATTGATGATGTGGGAGGAATTGCGCCCATCTTGTTGCCGCTATTGATTGCAGGATTGGGGCTGTTATTCTCCATTGTGGGTACGTTATTTGTTCGCATTAAAAAAGAAGACGACGATGTGCAAAAAGCACTTAATCTGGGTAATTGGTCGTCTATCATCCTAACGGTCATTGCATCGTATTTTGTGGTGAACTTCCTTATGGCAGACGACATGGAATTGCGCGGTTTTGTGTTTACTAAACTCGACGTGTTTCTCGCCATTTTCGTAGGACTGGTTGTGGGTGCGCTTATGAGCATCATTACTGAGTACTACACTGCCATGGGTAAAAAGCCGGTAAACAGCATTGTACAGCAATCTTCTACCGGCCATGCAACCAATATCATTGCCGGTTTGGCCGTGGGAATGCAGTCGACGGTATTGCCTATCATTGTTTTGGGTGCTGGTATTGTGGTGTCGTATTCATTTGCCGGACTATATGGCGTTGCCATTGCCGCGGCGGGTATGATGGCGACAACCGCTATGCAGTTGGCCATCGATGCTTTTGGTCCTATTGCAGATAATGCAGGTGGTATAGCTGAAATGAGTGGGTTGCCGGAAGAAGTGCGCGGTCGTACGGATAAGCTCGACGCCGTAGGAAACACCACGGCTGCAGCAGGAAAGGGATTTGCTATTGCGTCGGCGGCGTTGACTGCACTGGCTCTCTTTGCTGCGTTTGTGGGTATTGCCGGCATCGATAGCATCGACTTATACAAAGCACCCGTTTTAGGTGCACTCTTTATTGGCGGAATGATTCCATTTATCTTTTCGTCGCTGGCCATTGCTGCTGTTGGGCGTGCTGCCATGGAAATGGTGGAAGAAGTGCGCCGACAGTTCAAGGAGATTCCCGGCATAATGGAAGGCACAGCCAAACCGGAGTATGAAAAGTGCGTGGATATTTCGACCAAGGCATCCATCAAAGAGATGATGCTTCCCGGTGCCATTGCATTAATTGTACCCATTGCTGTTGGCTTTGGTTTTCAGGGTGTTTTTGAAAACGTAAGCTCAGCAGAAATCCTCGGCGGGTTATTGGCGGGTGTTACCGTATCCGGAGTGTTGATGGGTATTTTTCAAAACAATGCCGGTGGTGCTTGGGACAACGCCAAAAAGTCGTTCGAGAAAGGTGTGATGATCAACGGTAAAATGGAGTATAAGGGCAGCGATGCACACAAGGCCTCAGTTACCGGTGATACCGTTGGCGATCCGTTTAAAGATACATCCGGGCCATCGATGAATATTTTGATTAAATTAATGTCCATTATGGCACTCGTAATCGCCCCACATATTCGGGTTGACGATGTGCCGGATGGTCGTGTTACCTCGCAAACAACCTTGAGCATTACTGATGAGGCCAGTGGGGAAAGAGTGTACCGACTGGGCGATCCTGCTGCAATGGAACTGATCGAAATGTCTCGCGCCGAAGCTACAATGGAACACGGGCAAGGGATTATTTCTACCGAAGGCGGTGAAATTCTTTCCGAAATTTTAAGTGCAAACGTATTGCGCAACAGTAAAAACCGCGTAACCGGCATCAACATTATGTTGGATGCTTCGCAAGCTGCTGAGATGGGACTTGAAGGCATAAACATCCGTCCCATATTTGTCAGTCGAAGTGCGCAACCGGTTCCCAATGACGATATGCGTTATATTTTTGATGGTTACATAGACCTCTATGGCGGCAAAAAATTCAAGGCGCAAATGGAGGCGCACATAGAAGAAGAAAATTCCATAGGTGAAGCGATTGTTCAGTTGGAATGATTGAGGTCAATGTTAAAGTTGCCGATTAAACATTTGTCTTCTACTAGTAAAAAAACAGCATCTCAACACTTGAGATGCTGTTTTTTTTGTACATTTGACCATGTAGATTTAGAGACATTCTACCGTGTTTAACCTTTAATTTTTATCTTATGCGTTTTACATTTTTTACCCGTGCGCTCCTTATTTTATCTGTTCCCGTATTGCTTACCGGATGCGGAGCCTTTGTTGCTTCTCCTGCTCCCGGAGCAATCTACTCTGATCTTCAATATCCGTTCATGGTAACAGGTGAGGTGGGCTCAACCAAAGTAGGTACCGCTGAAGCCCAAACAATACTCGGCTTATTTGCAAGCGGCGACGCCAGTATCCAAACCGCAATGCGACGCGGAGGTATTGAAAAGGTTTCCCATATTGATATTCAGGCGAGAAGCATATTGGGCATTTATGCAACCTATACTGTATACGTGTACGGCGAATGATGAAGTGGTGGTGTAGCCTTTTCTTCGTTTTCTTTGCCGCGTGTTTTTCAGCGGCGCAGGTTGTAAATAAAGACTACTTGGTAAAGCCCGGTGATGGATTTACCATGTACTTTATAACGCCCATAGACGGTTTCAAAACACGCGAAACAAAACAAAAAAAGACGTTGGAATTTGATTTAACGTTTAAGACCAATGCGGAAGAGGCGACCATCAACATGTCTTTTTTTACCAATCAAAAGACAACGGTGGATTCGGTTCTTTTTTTACGGGCCGATTCCATCGTTTACACTGCGGTAAAAACTGAGCTTCTTTTTGTTGATATGATCAAGAAAAACAAGCGAGAATACCGCATTTCTGTAGACGTGCCACGTATTCAAGCGGTTGATTTTTTTGCTGAACCAAAGAGCAGTGCCGGGAGCATTGGTATATGTGCTAGTGGGGATTGCCATATGTTTACGCAACGCAGAAAAAAATGGCGAAAAAGTGCGGAAACAGTGTCCAATATTTTTGAGCTGATTGCAGAGAATCATTAACTGCTTAGCCAAAATTAACGAAGTTCAATATATTTCCGGATTGTAATTTTCGGGATATTTGGGGACAATGGGGCGATACATTTCCTGTATGTGATGCATATCTTGCTCAAAATTACCTGAGGGCATAAACACATCCAATACCCCGGTCTCTTTTTTGCCAAAATCCATAAATCCCAGAGCAATAGGAATGTTAGCGCCTAAGGCTATGTGGTAAAAACCGGTTTTCCATTTATCCACGCGTTTGCGAGTGCCTTCTGCCGGAACAAGAACAACCAGTTCATTATTCTCTTCAAACGATTTGATGGCAAATTCAACTAAGCGCCCACGCTTATAGCCCGATTTAGGTTTAGATCGATCAACACCTATGGCACCGGTGGCGCGGAAAAACCATCCAAATAAGGGGTTTTTTGTATAACTGTCTTTGATGAAATAGCGCCATTTGATGCCTAAAATCCAACATGCAGCCTGTGCAATTGGGTAGTCCCAGTTTGTGGTGTGGGGTGCAGCGAGCATCACACATCGTTGAAAATTGGCATCCTTGGGCACGCGTACTTTCCAGCCGGCAACGAAGAAAAAAAAACGGGCTATCAGACGCTTGATCATGGTGTTAGTTGTTGACGCCTAATTTAGACTTCACTCCGGCAAGCATTTCTGCTACCATGCTGTTTAAGTCGTACTTTGGTAGCCAATTCCAGTCGTTTTGTGCCGCCGAATCGTCAATGCTCGATGGCCAAGAAAGGGCAATGTTGTTTCGGAAATCGGGCTGGTAATCAATCTCAAAGCCGGGCTGCTTTTCTTTGATGGCTTCGGCAATTTCCTCCGGAGAAAACGATATTCCGGCCAAGTTGTAAGAGGTGCGAATGCGAATATTTTCTGCGGGTGCTTCCATCAGATCTACAGTGGCACGAATGGCATCGTTCATGTACATCATGGGAAGTTTGGTTTGCCTATCCAAAAAAGAGGTATAGCGATTTTCTTTAATGGCACCGTAGAAAATGTCTACCGCGTAGTCTGTGGTTCCACCGCCGGGTTCGCCTTTCCAACTGATAAGTCCGGGATAGCGTATCGAACGTACATCCACGCCGTAAACATTGTGGTAGTACTGACACCACAGTTCTCCAGCGCTTTTACTAATGCCGTACACTGTGCTCGGCTCCATGATGGTGCGTTGCGGTGTGTGGTGTTTGGGAGTGGTTAAGCCAAATACCGCAATGGAACTGGGCCAGAATACTTTACTGATTTTTTTGTCGCGGGCTAGGTTGAGCACGTGAAACAGTGAATCCATATTGAGTGCCCATCCCTTTTCGGGCATTTTTTCGGCAGTGGCAGATAGCATCGCTACCAAGTGATAGACCGTGGAAATGCGGTGTTTTTCAACAATAGAGGCCAGCGCCTCGCCGTCGGTAGCGTCAAGTATTTCACAAGGACCACTGTGGTGGTTGATGTCGCGTATATCGGTAGCAACAACGTTTTCGTGGCCGTGCTTTTCGCCGAGGTATTCACAGAGCTCGGTTCCTATTTGTCCACCGGCACCAAGTATGAGGATGCGTTCGTTCATTTAAATATCGTTCTATTATTGTGTGACATTAACTTTTCGCTCCACCATGCCGTGTTGGTTGTACATGCGCAACACGTAGATCCCTTTTGCCAATTGGCTCGTGGGAATGGTATGCTCTGCATTTGGTGAAATGCGTCCGCTGTGCATGATACGTCCGTTGAGATCAAACATGTCAACCGTTGCGTCCTCGCGTAGTGCATCTGCTTTTACCCATACTTCTCCCGGGCGTTGCGCCACAATGAAGGCCATTTTTTGGTAGTCTTCAACACCTATCAAATACGAGGTGTTGAGTGGTTCATTGGCTTTTAAATTCACAGCGTGATCTTTTACAATAAACCATTTGCCCGCCGTATCGATGTCAAGGCGCATCCAACCGTAGTGGGTGGAATCGTTTCTGCGAATGCGTAGCCCCAAGAACTTATCCGTTGCACCGCCATTCCAATAATCGTTATAGTCAAATTCTCCGTTTCGCGCAAAACTCATGCTGCCGTCGCTCAAAGCCGGAAGCCACTCCGTGTTCGGACCAATATCAACCCCAAAGTCAAATTTTGAGGCGTACGGGTAACTCATAGGTGTATTGCCGGCGATGCGATTGTGGGTGCTGTTTAGGGGAACCGCTTCGATGATGTCGAACGTATTGATGCCGAGCTGAAAATCAAACTCAGAACGTATGGCGAAGTTGGTGATGCTATCGCCGTCTAAATCTACGGTGAAAAGCGAATCGGTACGAATGGTGTCGGTTTGAACATCGATGTAGCGTACCTGTCCGTAAGCACTACTGCTGCCAATAACACCGGCGGCAATGGCACCGTACTGTTTGAGTTTATCAGAAAGCGATTTCTTCATAGGGAGTTGTTGGGTTATAAACGCTTTAAGCGTTCGATGATTCAACGTTTGTGCAGCAAATTTACGTTGGAGTTAATCGACCACGTAAAGCGGAATGAAAATATTTTCAGAATCTTTAATAAAGCAGCGACAAATCGTTGAAATAGAATTTACTTCAAGGGGGTGTTCATCACCATATTTTTATACCAATCGGCCATCCAAGAGGCTGTTTCTTCTAAAGGTGTAAATGAGACATCAGCAGTTTTAATAACTTTATCTGATAGGTAGCGGTATTTGTGTTGGCTGCTCTGATGGGTTTCTTTGGTGATGAGTGGGTTACTGCCAAATAATCTGCTGCGCAACCATTCTAAACGCCAAACGACACTTCCCCAAAAAGGTGTGAGGTGAATGTATGGCTTACGCACTCCAAGAGCCTCTGCAAAATGATTAAATACATCTTGGTAGGAGGCATGGACACCGGAAACAATATACCGCTCATTCCAATGATTGGTTTGCACGAGCTTAAGCGTTATACGTGCCAAGTCGCGAACGTCTACAAATCCGTTCTTTCCCTTGGTGTAGAAAGGTAGTCCACGGGCAACGCTCGGCAACAGCACTCCGGAACTTTGATTCCAAAACCCGGGTGCTAAGATGATGGGAGGGTTGATCACCAATACGCTAAGACCTTCAACCATTCCTCGCCATGCTTCCATCTCCGCACGGTACTTGCTGATGGCGTAGGTAGAATTTAGTTTGCTGTTTTCCCAGTGGGTATATTCGTCAATTCCGGTGTTAGACGTTTTGTCTTCTTTGCGCCCCAATGCAGCAACGGAGCTGAGGTGGACGAGCTTGGGGATGCCCAGGTGTAAACACGCATCAACTAAGGTGGCGGCCATGCCGCTGTTTTCATTTACGAGTTGATTGGGATTTTTTCCGTCAAAACGAACGGTGGCTGCAAGGTGAAATACAGTGTCAATACCATCCAATGCAGCTTCCAACTCCAAGGGATTGAGCAGGTCAACTTTTCGCCAGGTAATACGGTCGTAGGTACTTTGCGCGGTAGCCGCATCGTACTGGGCAAAAATGGTGCGAACGTATTTGCGTTTCTCTTCGCTGCGGTAGAGGGCTACAACGTTTTCATAGACGTTAAGTGCTTGCCATAGAAAATGGGTTCCCAGCATTCCTGTTGCTCCCGTTATGGCAATGGCAGACATCAATCAGTGGAGTTTCCCCCTTTTTAAAGGGTTTTCTTTACTTCGACCTCTTCAAATCCTTCAATGATGTCACCCACCTTAATGTCGTTAAAGTTCTGAATATTGAGACCGCATTCGTAGCCTTTTTGAACTTCTTTTACATCGTCTTTAAAGCGTTTGAGTGACCCGAGTTCACCGGTGTAAACAACAACACCGTCGCGAATGAGACGCACACGTGTGTTGCGTTTCACGGTTCCGTCGAGCACCATACAACCTGCAATGGTACCCACTTTGGAAATTTTGAACGTTTCGCGAACCTCGATGTTGCAAACAATTTTTTCCTTGACTTCGGGAGATAGCAATCCTTCCATGGCATCTCTCACCTCGTTGATGGCGTCGTAGATGATGGAGTAGTTTCTAATGTCGACGGATTCTTTTTCGGCCACTTTACGTGCACTTGCCGACGGTCTAACGTTAAATCCAATAACGATAGCGTTGGAGGCAGCGGCCAGAAGAACGTCTGACTCGGTAATTTGTCCCACAGCTTTGTGAACGATATTGACCTGAATCTCGTCGGTGCTCAATCGTTGCAGTGAATCAGAAAGCGCTTCCACAGAGCCGTCAACATCACACTTGAGAATGATGTTGAGCTCTTTAAAGTCTCC
>SKIJ01000091.1 GCA_007116495.1 Cryomorphaceae bacterium
ATGGATGCTGAGCGACTTATGCTTCAACAACTCATCATTTACCAAATTGATCAAAGAGAGACCGACAATGTTCAGGAACTCAATTTCAGTTATGAAGCAAACCAGCGTCTAAACTTTAAAGTTGGAGGTAAGTTTCGTCAAAAAGCAGTGGAAGGAATGTTTACACCTTTGGTATTTTTACCCAATGCCATCTTGGGGATTCCCAACTCTGCACCTCCTCAATTTCTTACAGACTTTGACCGAATGCCATACCCAATTGCCGGAGGATTATTTAATGAACTGGGAAATCCATTCAACAACTTCATTATGGATCCTGTGACAACCGAACAATTGTTTGACATCTTTTCTCCCGAATATTTCGAAGAAAATGACATAGGCGATTACAGTCCGGCGTCAAACGTAACCACGCGCTACAATGGCCGTGAAGATGTCTATGCCGGCTACGCAATGTTTTCCTATAAAATCAATGAGAAAACCACATTTACCGGAGGGGTGCGCAATGAGTTTACTGCCATAGAGATGAACTCCGGTCAATATGACGAGGAAACCGGTGAAACGGCACCACTACAACGCAATAGCTCATACAACGCCTTTCTTCCCATGGGTAACCTTAAGTACGCCATGAACAAAAATTCAAATCTTCGCGCAGCGTATTCTCGCTCTTTTGCGCGGGCTAATTTCCCCGATCTCAACCCGGGAGAAAACATCGACGTTACCGGTGGCTTCCCAAGAATCACCCGAGGTAATGTAGAGTTGAGACCCACATTTAGCGACAATTTTGATTTGATGGGTGAGTATTACTTTTCAAATATTGGCTTAATCAGCGCCGGTGCTTTTTACAAAAACATCACCGACTTAATCTTTAGAGATTTGAGCCAGCAGACCATCGATGGTGTCGATTATTTGATAAGTCAACCCAACAACATTGAGTCTTCGTATTTGGTTGGTTTCGAGACCGGAATCACCAAACGTTTTTCTGAACTTCCCGGTTTCTGGGGTGGATTTGGCGTGGATGGGAACTACACAATGATTCACTCAGAAGCTCGTGTTCCGCGCATTGATGAAAATGGCGAAACGCAAATCGATATCACAGGATTACCACACCAGTCTCGCCACCTTTATAATGCGTCGGTTTTTTACGAGCGCAAAGGCGCTATGGTACGTTTGGCTGCCAATTATCGCGGCCCATCTGTAGGAACGATCAATCAAGACTTAGGCCCTGATTTCTATGTGTATATCGATAAGAACCTAACAGTTGACTTATCCGCAGCCTATGCATTTTCTGAAAAACTGCGCTTTTTTGCGGAAATCAGAAACCTAACCAACGAGCCATTTGTGCAGTATTTGGGCGAAGACCGCCGAAGAATCACTTCCAGTGAGTGGTTTTCTATTAGTGGGCAAATAGGCATCCGCTATATTTTGTATTAGTGTGTCTCCTAGCCACTAAAGAACAAGAAAAGACACTTAAAAGCTGTCAATAAATCGCATAAAATTAAAAGGGGCGTCATCAGTGACGCCCCTATTTCAAAAAATTTCAACCATAAAAACAATCCATGAAAAAATTTCTCATTTTATTATCGATCGCATTGGGGAGTAATCTAGCGGCTCAGTCTCCCAGACTTTCCTCCGAAACCTTTTGGGCAGTTCAAGAGGATACAGTCATTACTGTTTATACATCAGGCCCTTCGGCCATGGTGTGTGTTTCTGAAAAGCAGAACAAGCCCTGCAAAGAATTCATACGACTTCGCGTAGATGAACCGGCTTCGTTTCCTTTAGAAAAAGGCAGCCGTCCACAAATCACAGCCATTCGCTCCAATGGGGATACAAGTATCTTTTACCCACGTCATATTGCTATGGCCGGCACCCCAAATTTTCGTGACGTTGGTGGACTGCCTACCGCGAATGGAAAAACTGTCAAATGGAATAAGGTATATCGCTGCGGAGATATGGGCATGTTGAGCGACAACGACTTGTCATTGATTCAAGCACTCCGCATTAAAACTGTGGTTGATTTTCGCAATGACACTGAAATTGCACAAAGTGCCGACAAATATCCGGAAGGAGAAAGTATTCAAAGAATTCACGCGAATATCGGCTCAACCGGAAACGATGCCTCGATGAATCAACTTTTCTCAGTAATTCTAGACCCCAATGCCAATGCAGAGTCTGCGCACGAAGTGATGCGTCAATTGTATGTAAACTTTGCCCGTTCAATGCCAGATTTTAAACCTCTTTTTGACGAGTTCTTCAAGGCCGATCAACCGTTGCTGTTTCACTGTACCGCCGGTAAAGACCGAACCGGTGTTGCATCTGCATTGTTTCTCTATGCGCTTGGTGTTGATGAAACCACCATCATTGAAGAGTTCTATTTATCAAACCGCTATACCAGAAACATTGAGATTGACCACCCAATGTTGAGCAAAGCAAACATGGAGGTTTTAGATGTCATTATGGGTGTTCACCCAGAATACATAGAAGCATACTTTAAAACCTTACGTGAAAAATACGGCAGCATTGATAAGGCTATGGAAAAAGAGTTGGGTATAGACGAAGCCAAACGAAACAAACTTCGAGAAAAGTATCTCATGTAATTGGTTTGGATTTAGTGATTGGAAAAGCGGGAGGAGGTGGTTCTTCCCGCTTTTTTTATAAGTAAACCAACAACTTTTTATTTTCGACAAAAACATCTGAATTAACCGTAACGGTATAAACACCTTTCGGCAAATGACCAACTTTAATTTCGCATGTTTTCGCAGTTGTTTGTTGCTCGTAAATAACTTTCCCATTCATATCGGTTAGCGATACATGCCAAACAGCATCCATTTCCGCAAAGGTGATTGTTGTAAAAGATTGAGCGGGATTCGGAAAAATGCTTATTCCGTTTTCACTTTGGTCAAACGAGCTGGCTGACGTTGTAACATCCCTCATGCAGCGAATGGCTAATCCGGCTTCATTTTGAATAGGGCCTTGTCCTGCGGCTTGGGTATCCCACGACACCCAAAAAAACATCAAATTGGTTTGACGTACCCTAGCAAACCACCCCGCGCGAAACCCTTGATTAAGGAAACTTCCACTTTGTGGATCTCTATAACCGCTCGGCATAGCTGTAAGCCCAATGGCATTAGACGCACCGGTGTTTGGCGATTCCCAAAACTGAGTCCCTTCGTGCTTGAGCTTGCCTCCCGCTACAGACGAGCCACCTACGTGATTGTAAAGCGCAGTCCAATCGGCATCGCTTGGCAGATGAGGTTGCTATATCGTATAGAATTAAAGAGAATAGCAGCGCAAACCTTGTTATCCTCCGATCAAATGGGACAATTATGTTAAACCAACCTCTATTGCACTCTAATTCTTCTGTAACGGTTAACGTATCCAACTACACTACCGGTACTTATACTGCGATAATCCAAACCGGAAGTCAGAA
>SKIJ01000032.1 GCA_007116495.1 Cryomorphaceae bacterium
GAGGCTGCGGCTAAGACGTTTGAAATCATTTCATCTTTGCGTCGAGAAGGCATGGCTGCTGAGTTCTATCCCGAGTCGCTGAAAATGAAAAAGCAATTTGATTATGCCAATCAAAAGGGCATCCGCTATGTGCTTATTATGGGTGACGAAGAAATGAAACACGAACGGGTTTCTCTAAAGGATATGCAAACGGGCAATCAGCGGGATGTTGATTGGAAGGACTTACGAGCAGCCATTGTTTGAGAAACGTTTTCAGCTTCTAATGCTTTTAAGTCGTTTGATATCAACAAGCTTAAGCGCAAAAGGAGAAGCCATTGAAAAAAGACCACCAACACACAGCGCCCACGGCCAATCTAATGCCGCATTCAACGAAATATAAACCGCAAACTGAAGAGCGATCATGACCAGCAACGCATTCCACTGCTTACGGTGAATGCGAATGTTGAATACGCGTTTTGCCGCCCACATTTGAAGCAGCGCCGCAGACCACTGTGTTGTGGCTGTTGCTATGGCCGCACCAACCTCTGCGTAGAGGTATATCAACGCAATGTTGAGTGTAAAATTGAGCGCTAATCCACCCAATGCAATGCGATTTAGAATGGTTGTTTTACCACCTGCCGTAAGTGCACTTCCAAATAAGTATCCCATGTAAAATGCGGGAAGTGTTGCCATTAAAATTGCCAAAGACATGCCCATGCCAGGCGTTGCGTGATGATAAAAAAAGGCAACAAGCTCTTGGTGAAAAACCACAACCGCTACCGCTGCCGAAAGCGATACCGACAACAAGAGGTTGAAAGACGAACGCATCAGTCCACCATATAGTTGTTTGCTTTGCAGTCTTTTTGTAAAAACCGGAATCAGGACAAAACTGTACAAAACACCAATTTGAATCGCAATGTCGAGCAATCGAAATGCACCGGCGTATATACCACTTGCCTCGCCGCCCTTCATGCGCTCAATCATTACCCCATCCAATCTTGTGTACAGACCCATCACTAAGATGAGTGTGGCGTACGGAATGGCTTGCTGGAGTTTTTCCCAAATACGTGATCGGTCAAATGTCCAATGCATAGATGTGAGCTGGTTTCGCAGTATCCCTACACCGATGATGAGCGCCAAAGCGTACGCGACTGTTTGACCTCCAATTAGATATTCAATGATAAATGCAGCATCGCTGAAGTACAGCATGATGCCTAAAATAACAATCACCAACAATTTATCCGCTACCGATAAAAACGCATCCCAATTAAACCACTGTAAACCGCCTACATACGACCTGATGAAGAGAATAGAGGACAATAAAAACTGGTTGATTACCATCCAGCCGAGTAAGGACAACATATAGCGGTTGTATCCGAGTAAAATGCCCACCGCACCCACCACCAATGAAAATAAAATTAGGAGAATGATGCGCAAAAAAAACAGGGAGGGAAAATATGATTTGATGGTTGAGGCATCGCCTGCAACATTTCGGGTGTTCGACATATTAATCCCCAAGTCGAGAAGAATGGCAAACATCAATGTTATGTTGAGTAATGCAAAATAACTCCCATAAACGTCTGCGCCAACGCGGTTTTGAACAACCATGTCAATCCCAAAAACCCATATTGGCTTTATTAGGATGTTGAGAGCAAAAAAAAAGGTTATTCCACTGAGGAACTTGCCGCGCATCGTTGGACGTTTAAAGCTGCAAATGTAGGGTTCATTAAAGGTTTTGGCACGAACATTGGCATGCAACGGTCGCAACGACTATATTTGTAAACTCGTATGTGCATTTGACTGTGATGAATTTTGCGTACGGAAACACCAAAATATAAGTCTTCACATTTTTGATATTCAAATATTTGAATGCTTTTTTTAACCTCTTAAATAAAAAAAATGAAAACGGTCGCTTCTTTTTTTCTTACGCTTGCATTGATTGTAGGCGCTTCATCTACCACAACGTCTTGCAAAAGTTTTAAGCCTCCCGGAGAGGAAGTTAGCGGGCCATTTGATGGCCGAAAATACAGATCCAACAACCGTTATTTTAGAGCTACCGGTCAAGCCATATCTCAAGATGCCAATACATCAAAAACACGCTCTATGACGAATGCTAAAGCAAGGTTAGCAGGTACAGTTTCCTCCACTATGCGAACCGTTGCAGACGAGTATACTCAAGAAAAAGGGATCGCCAATGCCGGAGAATTTATGGAGCGTTACGAAGTCTTATCTAGAGAAGTCGTCAACCAAACCATTGCCGATATACGAACCATAGGCGAACGCACATTTCGCTTAGAAAATGGTCGCTTTCAAACATATACCGCGTTAGAAATTCGCAAGCGTCATATGTACCGCCACATGCGTCGGTTGGCCGATGCTCGCCGTGACTGGAACGATGCTGACCGAGCTGCATTTTACGATTTACTCGATTACTTAGAGTCGGAAGCCGAGTAATCAAAAACTCACGTTGTTATATATGGCTGAGGGAAAAAAGCCTCTTGCGCTCCACTGGAAAATAATGATTGGCCTTTTGGCCGGTATCGTTTGGGCTGTTGTATCTGCCTTTTTGGGTTTGTCGGACTTTACCAACGATTGGATTGCACCTTTCGGTGATATATTTCTTAGGCTCTTAAAGCTGATAGCTGTTCCATTGGTGTTGTTTAGCATCATCAGTGGTATAGGCGGTTTGGGAAGTCCGGATACACTTGGCCGCTTAGGCGCTAAAACACTACTTGCATATTTGGGAACAACGGTTACAGCCGTTGGTTTGGGGTTGTTATTGGTCAACCTCATTGCTCCCGGAAAACTGGTAGATGATAATGCGCGCATCGACAATCGTCTTGCTTACGAAATTTGGGCAAAGAGTGAGGGTATTGTTCTACTCGATGAAGATTGTATGAGCTGTAAGCCCGAGCTGGCAGATCGTTACGACGTCGTTTCAAATCGCATGGGTAATGAAGACGTAGATCCTGACCTGGTAGCAAAAAAAGAAAAGGTAGATAAAAGACCATTGGCCTTTTTCATTAATATGGTACCTGATAATCTCTTTTTAGCCTTGGGTGATAATCGGTTGATGCTACAAATCATTTTCTTTGGTCTATTCTTTGGAATTTCACTTTTATTCATTCCCGACGAAAAAAGTAAACCGGTTAAAGATGTTGTAGAATCCATCAATCTGGTGTTCTTAAAAATGGTTGATTTGGTAATGAAGGCATCACCATTTTTGGTATTTGCGTTGATGGCCGGCGTCATTGCAGATATGGCCGGTGACAACATTGGGCGTATGGTCGATATTTTTGCCGGCCTGAGTTACTACGCCGTGGTCGTCTTGCTCGGGCTAGCTCTTTTGGGGTTTGGCCTTTATCCGCTTGTGGTGCATCTATTTGTGAAAAAAATAAGCTACAAGGCGTTTATGAAGAAGTTGAGTCCTGCGCAATTGCTGGCATTTTCCACCTCCAGCAGTGCAGCAACGCTACCCGTAACGTTAGATTGCGTTGAAAAAGGCGTTGGCGTAGATCGAAAAATATCCGGTTTTGTGTTGCCCATTGGTGCAACTGTCAACATGGACGGAACCAGTTTGTATCAAGCCATTGCCGTTATTTTCTTAGCGCAGATACACATGGTAGACCTAACATTAACCCAGCAGCTTACCATTGTGCTTACTGCTACACTTGCCAGCATCGGAAGTGCAGCTGTACCCAGTGCAGGCATCATCATGCTCATCATTGTTATGGAGGCTGTAAAGTTAAACCCAGCTTGGATTGCACTTATTCTCCCCATTGACCGAATATTAGACATGTGCCGAACTGTGGTTAACGTTACCGGTGATGCTACCGTTGCAACCATCATCGCAGATTCTGAGGATGCCCTTCATCCCGGTATCAACCAAAGTGAATAAGGAAAATGGACTATTGTTTCGTAGAAGATGTTCAGTACTTTTACAGCACAAACTGCTTTTCCTTTTTTCCATTCGGGCGTCTTCGAATAGGGTCGTAGGTTCAGTTAGATTGATGCTACAGATGCATTGTCTTGAATTAAGGATGTCTTATTTGTAAATTTGACAAAAAATTTGAACGCATGAAAAAGTTGGTAAAGTATTTCTTGATTTTTGTGGTACTCCTTTTTGTACTCCTTTTTTCCGCTCCTTACCTATTTAAAAATCAAATTATGGAATTGGTGAGAAATACGGCCAACCAACACCTTACCGCCAATGTAGATTTTAAAGATGTTCATTTAAGTTTAATCAAAAATTTCCCGGATTTTACGCTTGATGTTTACGATTTTTCGATTACGGGAAGGGATGAATTTGAAGACATAACGCTGGTTCACGTTGAAGATTTCCGCTTCACGCTCAATCTGATGAGTGTTGTGCGAGGCGACAACATCGATATAAAGACCATTTCATTGATTCGTCCGTATTTTCACATTGTTGAGCTCGACTCACTAAGCGTGAATTACGACATCATGGTTCCTGCTGAAGTCGTTGAAGAACAAACCGATAAAGAGTCGTCAACCGAAGGGTTTTTACTCTCATTGAGACGATTTTCCGTAGAAGATATGGCAATGAAATACGACGATTATACGTCTAATATGTTTGTGGAGCTCGAGGGGCTTAACCATCGATTGAGAGGGGATTTTACAATGGACGAGGTAGATGTGAAAACGTTTACTACCATCGATCGTCTTCGTTTTACCCTAGATGGAATTACAATGCTTAGTGATGTGCGTGCTGAGGCCGATGTTGACGTGTTGTTCAACCAACCCAACACGTCCATAAACATTGCCGAGGGTAGCTACGCCAAATTAAATGAATTGATGCTCAACGTATTTGGCGACATTGCAATGCCGGATGAGGTCATTGATATGAACGTATCGTTTTCAACCCCTAGTTCTGAATTAAAACCGCTGATATCACTAATCCCTGCTTATTATATGTCTGATTTTGAGGGTTTAGATGTAAGTGGGGATTTTGATGTTAAAGGTAAAATATCCGGAACTTACGATGAAAAACGTGAATATTATCCATCGATGGATATTTCCATGAAAGCAAAGAATGGTCGAATCAGATACCCGGATTTGCCTTCAGAGGTCAACAATTTAATGCTTAATGCTTCTGTAAAGCACCCAGGCGGTGACTTGGATCAATTGACGTTCAATTTATACCAATTCTCCATGAATATGGCAGGCCAAACGTTCAATGGTTCATTTGCGCTTGCCACTCCGTTAAGTGATCCATCTGTATCGTTAAATGCCAAAGGAAAACTCAATTTAGACGACCTTGTAAATGTTGTGCCACTTGAAGAGGAATTGGATATTCGCGGAATGGTGGACGTAGACGTCAAGTTTTCTGCTCGTCTTTCCGATGTTGAAAACGAGGAATACAACAACATCATTGCCTATGGTAAAGGGGAACTGACCGGGTTTCGTATGGTTGATGCAGATTTTACTCACCCCATTGATATACCTCATGCCTACATGGTGTTGACACCGCAAAAGGTGGAGGTAGAGGACGTTAAACTCGTGCTTGGGTCAACAGATGTTCAAGCAACCGGTCAGTTGGGTAATTTGATACATTATGCTATGTCTGATGCGGAGCTCGTTGGCTCGTTTAATGTAGCGTCTGAGAAAGTGAATCTCGATGAGTTGATGGCCTTTGTTCAAGAAGAAGACCCCTCAAAAACAGATGTTGTAACGACGGAAGATGGTGAGGTAGAAGCGTTAACCGTTGAAGACATTCGTTTGCCGAAAAACATCGACTTTAACCTTCGCGCCAATGTTAATGAGGTTGTATTTAGTGATTATGATATCAGTGACTTAAGTGGTGTAATCCATCTAAAAGATCAAGTGGTCACTATGAACGAAACGCGCATGAAGCTGATGGGGGGAGGCTTAGAAATGGACGGTTCACTCAATACACGAGAGGAAAAGCCCATTGCCTCATTTGCAATGAATTTGATCAACATACCATTTGTTGAAGCGTATCGTTCGATGGATATTGTGAAGCAATTGGCACCTATTATGGAACGTTCAGAAGGTACGTTCAGCAGTAAGTTTCGCTTGACATCTGCATTAGAGAGTGATTTGAGCTTGGATTTATCAACCCTTGCTGCCGAGGGAATGCTGCGCACTGCAGGTGTGGTCATTCAGGCACAGGTATTCGATAAGATTGCACAGGTTTTAAAAAATGACGACTACAGTTCATTTTCATTGGGCAACACACTAGCTGAATTTGACATACAAGATGGCAGGTTGTTTTTAAAACCATTTGATTTTACCGGTAAGCAATTGAGCGGTAATGTTACGGGAAGTTCGGGTTTAGACCAAACACTGGATTTTGATATGGCGCTGCAGTTGCCATTCCGCAGCGTGAAAGCTGATAAACTATTGAGTCAATTTGGAGCACGTACACCATCCTCCATTGATTTAGACGTTCATATTGGTGGCACGTATACATCGCCAAGTGTTAAAACATCATTGGCTGATATGGGAGGGAATCTAATCGACAAGGCAAAGCGAGAAGTAAGAGATCGCGTGGATGGCGAAATCGATGATGCCAAAGAAAAGGCTAGAGAACGCGCACGGGATGAGGCTGATAAAATTATGAAAGAGGCGCGTGAAAGGGCCGATAAAGTCGTTGCGGAAGCTGAGCGTCAAGCCAACACCATTCGCAAGAATGGCCAAGAAGCAGCAGATAAATTGAGAAGTGAAGCCAAAAGACAAGGAGACAAATTGATTAGAGAAGCTGGAAGCAACATCTTGAAGAAACGAGCTGCTGAAGAAGGTGCTCGACGTTTGGAGCGCGAGGCAGATAGTAAGGCAAAGCGGGTAGAAAACGAGGCCAATAAACGAGCCGATGACATCGTTAACAAAGCAAATAGTGAAGCCGATAGAATTATTGAAAATGCACAGAGTAATCGCGATAAGTTGGATTAGTTGTCTAACATTTTTTAGTTATAATGCCGCTGCTCAGCCCGAGTTGGGAGAGTGCGACCGTGAGGTTGAGGAGGTGTCAATAAATCAGTTCAAACGAGCCCAAAAGGCATGGGAGCAAAAAAATCAACGCGAAATCAAGCGCAACCTTGATTTGGCCATACGCAGCGATGAGTATAATTACCACGCGCTTTACTATTTGGGTGAATACCACTCCCGCACGGGAGACCTGCGAATCACCGAAGCCGTATGGATGCGCTTGATGGATATTTGTCCGGATTATAAAGGCGACGTCATTTTTAAACTAGGAGTCATATTGCTCGAAAATGGGCAATATGATAAAGGAATTGAGTTTCTTGAACGCTATACAACGCACCCCGAACGCGAAAAGCGCCTTGTTAAGCAAGCTAAAATGATCATCGACGAAACAGATCTTATTGAGCGCCTTAAGTCCAATCCAATGCCGTTTGACCCCAAGCCTTTAGCACATATATGTACCGAAGACGATGAGTACTTAGCAGTGGTTAGTCCCGACGGCGAGATGTGCTTTTTTACCCGAAGAAGTGAAAAACGCGATAAGTATGGAGGTCCTGCCGTTGACAAAAAAATCGTAAAAGAGGTGTTCTCTATGGCGCGAATTCGCCCTGACGGTACGTTTGGAAAAGGTGGTGAATTGCCCAGTCCCTTTAACGAGGGACTAAATGAAGGTGGGCCTTCCATCGATGCGGCAAATCGTGAGTTGTACTTTACTGTATGTGAACGCGATAAAGAAGGATATCAAAACTGTGATATTTATTTTTCTCAGCGAACTGGCGAGTATTGGTCTGTGCCTGAAAGTGTTGGAGATAACATCAATAAGCCTGATAGCTGGGAATCGCAACCATCCATTAGTCCAAATGCACATAAGCTTTATTTTGCCAGTAACCGAAAAGGCGGTAAAGGTGGTATTGATATTTACGTTTCACATCGCAATGAAGATGGCAGTTGGGGTGATCCGCAAAATCTTGGATCGACCATCAACACACCAAAAGACGAAAAATCGCCTTTTGTTCATTCCGATGGACAAACATTGTACTTTTCAAGCAATGGTCATCCGGGACTGGGCGGTTTTGATGTTTATTATTCCAAATATGATGGCGTTGAATGGGGCACTCCGGAAAACATTGGTTACCCTATAAACACAGAAGAGGATGACCTTGGTTTAACCGTTGATTTGGATGGGAAAACAGGCTATTTTTCCAGTAATACATTGAAAGGGAAAGGTGGCTGGGATATTTTTTATTTTGATATGCCCGACGCCATTCAACCCGAAAAGGTGACACTGGTAAAGGGGCGATTGGTAGACGAATACGATCAACCTGAATTGGACGCAGAATTGGAAATCAAAAACATCAATACCAAAGAATCTCAGCGCGTAAGGGTGGATGAGACAACGGGAGAATTCGCCGCTGTTGTAACACGCGAACCAGATGTAGATCACATTGTTACGGTTAAGAAAAAGGGAGCCGCATTCAGCAGTCGTTTTTTAGCTGGTGATCTGCAAACGAGCTTAGTGAGTGCCGACTTGGAAGTGAGAGACATAATAAAGGGTGAGGAGTATCGATTGAATGACATCACCTTTGAAACGAATAGCTTTGATTTAGATCGCATTGCCAAGGCAGTGATTGAAGAATTTATTGTGTTTCTTGAAAATAATCCCAACGTCAATGTGGAAATTCAAGGGCATACTGATAATATTGGCTCAGATGGTGACAACCTATTGTTGAGTAAAAATCGTGCACGTGTGGTTTACGAGTACATGCTTGCAAATGGTATCGCAAAGAGCAGGCTGCAACACGATGGGTTTGGCGCTAAAAAACCCATTGCGTCAAACGACACCGAATCCGGTAGAGCACAAAATCGTCGAACTGTTTTTGTGATTCGTTAGCGTTGTTTCATATACCTGTAACCACTCTTTTTTTCGTGGTATCTTGCCAGGTATTCTTGCTCGGTCTGACCAGGAGTTGGAATCAACGTCACCTCTAAATCGAATCCGTGGATATCCATTATTGTTGAATATCCACTTCTACAATACAGTCTTTTTGAGCGGGATAAAATGAATCCAATCTCTTCCGCAGAGGCTAACGGGATAACCTTTACGTGAGCAGGAGCATCAATAGGTTTGTTGGGATTTCCTTGTACAAGAACAATTGAGTCATACTTTGGTGTAAGCAATCTAAGCAACTGGGTTTCTAAAATGCTGCGTTGTGGTTCGGGGCCACTTAGTATGATTGCCGCTTCGTAAATCACATCTTCTTTTTTGTGCGGTTTGGCAATGCGCGACAAAACACCCAGCCATCTCGTTGGCAAAGGATTGTTGTCCCATCTGGTAAGCTCTCCGCTCAAATTAATCGATTCGTCGTCGGGAATCCACAAGGCGTTGAATTTGCGAATAAAAAAGCGGTGTACTTGTGTAGCCAACGTTCCCGCAAGACCACCTTTGATTGTTAATTGATGCGATATGACGGTAGATGGGCAACTTGTAGTTCGGCAGCCAAGTCGATTGTCGGAAATGATTTCATCAAACCCATACTGTTCAACGAGTTGTTTTACCAACTTGTGTTCCTCAGCTATGGCCTTATAGATTTGAACGGTTTGCTGCATAAGCTTTAATCCAAAAAAGCGATGCTTGGCATACCTAACGTTGTAAGCCGGAAGCCTGTGCACTGTGATGGAGGGAAATGCATCAGATAGTACGTCAAGTGCAATGCCATCAGAAGCAATATGTACGTCATGTCCTTCATCCAGCAGAGATGAAATGAGAGGTGTGGAACGCGTGGCGTGTCCCAGTCCCCAGTTTAATACGCAAAACAAAATCTTTTTTGTCTTCACAGTTGCGAAGATAGGTTTATTTTTGCCGCATGGCGAGAAAAAAGTTAAAGCGTTTTAAAGACAACAACGCATACCCTCATGTCATTGAACCTGCTCGTGAAGAGGCGAGTCAGGGAATTGAACAGAAAGGAAAGTGGCGACAGTGGTTTGGCGCAGATGCTCCACTGGTATTGGAGCTGGGTTGTGGAAAGGGAGAGTATACAATTACACTGGCAAAAAAACACCCAGAGAAACTATTTATTGGTGTTGATATAAAAGGAGCTAGGATTTGGTATGGAGCAACAGAGGCTCATGAATTGAATATCAAAAATGCTGCGTTTCTAAGAACAGAAATATCACTTATTGACGGTTGTTTTACAAAAGAAGAAGTTGATGAGATATGGATTACGTTTCCCGACCCTCAAATCAAATATAGGCGAACTAAACATCGCTTAACTCATCCCGAACAGTTGATGCGCTACGCTCGATTGTTGAAACCGGGCGGTACACTACACCTCAAAACCGATAGTGCATTTTTACACGGGTACACATTAGGCGTGTTACAAGACAATGAAGCGTTTAAGGTAGAAGAAGCTTATTTTGATATTGATCATCAGTTGACCAATAAAAGTAGTGTGTTGCATAGTGTACAAACCCATTACGAGGGAATGTTTAGAGCTAAGGGTAATGCAATTACGTATATTCGCTGTACAAGAGTTTAGATTTATAGAAAATAAAAAACGCTCTGACGCGTTTTGGACTTGATTTTGATAAATAAAAAATCCCGGTGCTACTACCCACCGGGATTCAACCTTAAAAGGCTAACTATGAAAAACTCTACTACTCGAAAAAGCTACCCAAAAGGTGTGCCAACGAGAAATTATATTTTCAATTTGTTGAAAATCAACACTATTGTTTTTAGTTTAATGTTTAGTTTTATCAAAATGGGAAAATTTAATTCATTTAGGGAAAAGTGCTTAATTTTAGTCTTTGTCATTGGTTTTGTTGGAGCGGTATTTAGCCAAGAAAATCCATTAGAGGTAAAGGTAAATAGTTATATTTCAAATCATAGTGAAGACTATGAACTTAAAAGATTAAATCTTAGACCTCGTGATGTAGGTTCTATAAATGAGACAGAGCATATTTATTCTGATTTTTTTCAGCTGAGAAGTCTCGAAAAAAAGGAAAATTCCTTAGGTCAAAATAAACGGCTAAAAATATATTTTAATGTGTATTCATTTGAAAATGAATACGTTTTGGATAATGCGCTGCGCTTTTGGTTTGATAATTTTGTAGAAGGAGAACAAATACGCCCCGGTAGAACGCTTAGGGGTTATGATAATGCACGTCCAATGTACGTCATCATAAATGGTGTAGATGTCATTATTGCAGATATTGATTGCAAGAGCTACAACGAAGATATATGGAAAGACGTCACAAAATCTTTGCGCAAACACTTCGACCAAGACAGAAACGCCATAATCATTGAGGTTATGTGTAACGGTCCACTTGAGTGGCTGCAGAATCCTCCAAATTTCAGAAAGAGATAACAATCTTTTTTTTCTTGAGTTACTCCGTTTTTCGGAGGGTCCTTTCTGTTGTATTTTTGTTGTTAGGTTAATAAACAACATAAAAATCAATGAAGAAAGCATTAAACGGAGCGTGGATTTATTTTTTTATATGTATAACATCACTCGTGGTAGCGCAGTCAAACATGACTTGGGTGGAAATGATGCACGACCCTAGTTTTACTGTAGAAGAAGTAAGAGAAGCTTATGAGCAACAATGGGGGCATGTGCCATTTGAGCGTGGACAAGGTCATAAGCAGTTTCATCGTTGGGCATACTTTATGGAAGAACGCATTGGCCCTCGCGGGCAACGCCCTGATCCCGGTATTGCCTGGAAAGAAATGGCTCGAATAAAACAAACGCAATCCCGCGGTGCATTTAATGGCAATTGGAATTCTATGGGGCCAAGTGATTGGGTAAATCACACCAGCGGTTATAATCCCGGTTTAGGAAGAGTTAATTGGATTGAGTTAGACCCTATCAACCCCCAAACAATCTATCTTACAACCCCGAGCGGGGGCTTTTGGCGCACTCCTGATCAGGGTGGAACTTGGGAAAATTTAACCGATCACCTGCCGGTTATAGGTGCAACGGGGTTTGCCATCAATCCACAAAACAACCAAACCATACTTTTGGGAACCGGCGATGGTTATGGAGCGTCAACGTATAGTATTGGACTTTTAAAAAGTCATGACGGTGGGTATACCTGGGATACCACCGGACTGCAATGGAATGTGCCCGACTTTGTTCGCATTTCAGACGTGCAATTTGCCCCTAATGATACCAACATCATTATGGTAGGAACGTCAAATGGCGTTTATCGATCGGAAGACGGTGGTGATAACTGGTCACATGTGATCCCTGCGGGTAATTTTAGAACCATGCAGTATCATCCATTAAATCCGGACGTTCTGTACGTTGCCTCAAACCGAATTTACAAGTCCGATGACGGTGGTGCATCGTTTAGAGAAATCACCGATGGTGTACCCAGCGCAAACGGTACATCGCGCATTGCACTGGGAATGTCCCCCGCAGATTCTCTTCGACTTTACGCACTCGTTGCGTCATCATCAACACAAGGGTTACGCGGCTTTTATCGCTCAGATGATGCTGGCGAGTCGTTTGTGCTGAAGCTTGATTCGCCTAATATTTTGGCCAGCGACGTCAATGGATCACGCGCAAATGGGCAAGGGTGGTACGACCTGTGCATCGCTGTGTCGCCCGTTAATGCAGATCACGTATTTACCGGTGGTATTAATATTTGGCGGACGTTTAACGGTGGAGATTCTTTCAGTCTCATGTCACATTGGCGATACGACAACAACAATGATCCATACGTTCACGCAGATATTCATTATTTGGGTTATCACGGCAATGCGTTATACGTAGGGTGTGATGGAGGAATCTTTAGAACCGTTACCGGAGGGTTGTCGTGGCAAGATCTCTCAGAAGGACTTGAAATCACACAGATTTACGGTATTGGACTAAGTCAAAACTTCAATAACATCATGCAGTTTGGCAGTCAAGATAACGGAACCAATCGCCTTGAAGGTGGAACGTGGAAGCACATTTTTGGCGCTGACGGTATGCACACTATTATTCACCCCGAAAATCCGGATACCATTTACATTACCACACAGTTTGGTAATCTGCGTAAGTCCGTCGATGGCGGTACTACCTTTACTCGATTAATGAGAAATATACAGGAAACCGGTCTTTGGGTTACGCCCTACGTAATGCATCCGACTGATCCTAATACACTTTTCGTAGGGAAAGACAATTTGTGGAAAACAACTGATGGCGGGGCGACTTGGAATATGCTTCGCGATGCTGGAAATACCAAAATTCGCCACATCGCCCAAAGTAAAACCAATCCCGATATCATTTACTACTCCAACGGTTCGAGGCCATGGAAAACCGAGGATGGCGGCGATAATTGGTCTATGGTAAGGCCCGGTTTACCAAACAATTTAACGGTATCTCACATTGAAGTTAGTCCAAATGACGAGGATATTGTTTACGTTACATTTTCAGGATACAGTGCCAATCAACGTGTTTTTCGTTCTACAGATCGCGGTGAAACGTGGCAAGACATAAGCGCTGGACTACCCAGCTTACCTGCAAATGTCATTGCCATTCAGGAAGGAGATATCGAACGACTGTATCTGGGAATGGACGTAGGTGTTTACTACCTTGAAGAGGGAATGAACGAATGGATATCTTTCTTTGACGGAATGCCAAATGTGATTGTAAACGACCTGAAAATTCAGTATAATATTGGAACCATTAGAGCAGGTACGTACGGAAGAGGTGTTTGGGAAAGTGAGTTGTATCATGTAAACATCGGAACAGATAATTACAAACTGTCCGAATCATCCATCAATATTTTTCCAAATCCAACGAGCGATGTCATTCATATTGATGCGAAGCAAAGTGGTGACGTACAATTGATTTCAACCAATGGGCAAATCATCCGGACAGCACGTATTGAAATGGGAGAAACACATACGGTAGATGTAAAAGATATTACTCCCGGCGTTTACATATTGCGTTTCAACTCTGTAGATGGGACAACATCGCATAAGTGCATCATTCAGTAAGGTGTGCTTTGTCTGGATTATAATCATAAGATTTAATTACCATTGATTTAGATGCGGATGAAATCGGCTTTTTGCTATAAGTGGTTGCGTTTTTCAATATTGAGCATAGTTCTTTCATTGGGAATATCATCTTGTCGTCAGTATAGCTATTCCGTTCATTTCACGCTTGTAGAAGACGTTTGTAGCGGTGCTCCAATGTCAGACGAAGTCCCTACGAGAGATGTATCAACAGCTAACATGCGTTTTTATTTATATTTGAATGGAGATGAGTCAATTGTTAGAACCAATGACCAAGGTGTTATAACCCTTGACAGGCTTTCTAAGGGTGATTCGCTTTTATTTTTTCTCCCCGAACGACGTGAAACGGATGTGGAGGAAAACGACGACTTGTGTGAACGTTTTCAAACGACACCGGACTTCACTGTAGTACTCCAACAGAAAAACACCCCCACCGATTCGGCATCCCTTCACAAACCCTGCAATCCCTGCTTATTTGAAGAGCCAACAGGTCCTCCGCCCATCCCTCAAAATTAATCTGTTGTGGTATATCGCAAAGTATTGTACTGCTGTACACTAATAAGTCTTTTGGGGCAAATGCACGCTCAGTATCGTGTGAAATACCGTGAAGCCTCTCTAGGTATAACGGCATCTTCGCTCATTACCTACGGCCTGGGAGGTATTCCGGATGCCCACCTGATATCAGATGCAAACTGGGGTGGTGATTTTCGTCCTGAACGACGTGATTGGGATCGCTCAGCCTACCTCTTCGGGGGATTACAATTGGGCATTGCAGGTATAACGGCTCTGTACGTTCCACAAAATCAGCAGCTCGATTTATTTTTGATTTCTTCCCACACGCTATCAATTACCTATTTATTGAGTCAAACATCTAAGGCGTTGATGCCAAGATTAAGGCCTTACGCCATGAATGGGGCTACCAATAACGATTACAACAAATCGTTTTGGAGCGGCACAAGTGCCCTATCTCTTGCACTAACCGGACTTACTTGGCGATTTGCTGATGCGTATTTTCCAAACGGTAAGATGTATGTGAAAGCAAGTTCGTTAATTTTGGGATCAGCAGTTATGTATTCACGTGTTAAAGCCGGGCAGCATCACACCTCTGATGTACTTGTAGGTGGACTTGTTGGTTTTTGTATCGGCTATTTTTTACCACGAATTAACCGCATTGAGTATCGTCCAACAGGCTTGGTTGTAAGGTTCTAATAGAATGCTCTACAATGTTAAACGCAATCGTTTTAGAATATGAATAGCTTACAACATATGTCAATTCAAGCGTTGTTTTTTAAATTTTTCCAGCCAAAGGTGAGTTTGTCGTTTTAGGTAATTTAGAGCTTAATCCAACGCTTAACCACTCGCGCATCTCCTTGTCTTATTTCAATCAGATATGCTCCAGCGGCAAGATGTTGAAGGCTCCACGTTTTTTCGCGTGTACCGTCTAAGGGAGCGTCCCATTCTAATGCAGTTATTTTGTTTCCATAGGCATCGGTAATGAAAATATCTGTTTTAGCATACGCAACACCCTCAGCCCGCATGGTTAAATCACCACTGGATGGGTTTGGAAACAATGTAATGAGATCCGATAGCGTTTCGTTGTCAACACTCACCTGAACGTTCTTAATTTCGATCCATTCACAAATTGTATCGGCACCACATTCGTTGTAGACGTACTGACATACTAAATAGTTACCTACTGCTGGAAAGTCAAACTCAACACGCTTACCCGGTTTTCCTCCAAGCCCTAAGGTAACTACTCTAAAGTATGAGGAGTCCACATTATCGCCGGTAGCCAAGAAAAAACCACGCATGGCGTTTTCAGCAAAATCAAAGCCGGCTTCCGGCAGGGGTGTTTCTTCAATGATAATGGGTGTCTTCGTAAGCGAACATGAAATATACTGATACTCTACGAGCACGTCCCACTGGTTGGGGTTAATGCGAACCAAGTTAACCCCGCACCCCAAACCATCGCTGTAACGACCAAGGTGCATGGCAAAATCGACGTCACCGGTGGAGTTGAATACGGGATTATCGATTTCAAAGACATATTCTCTGTTTCCGGAAAGCCTATTCGTTCTCGTGTCGCTAAAAGATAAGGTTTCAGACCACTCCTCATCCTTTCTTACGCGAAACAATGCATCCTTAGGAGCTGCGTTATTTCTTGTTTCGACGCTAGCCTTGGTTAGGGATTTGCGTAAAAGTAGATAGGGGTCATGGTTTATGGTAACCGGGTAGTAACAAGCAGATTCAAACGCATCTTTTTGCAAATCGGGATTGTACTCACTGCTGGAAACGGCAGAATTGGGGTTGAGAACGAAGTATTCCTCAAAAATAAAACTGCTCATAAAAGGGTATCCTGTTGGGTAGTAAAAATATGCGAGATAAAACGTATCGCCCGGCATGGCATTGGTAACAAACGTATCGCCTTCATGTAAATTCATATTGTACACATTGGTGTCAACATCAAACCATACATGCCCAACACCGGGAAACCGTTTGGCATATAATGTTACCGGGTCGGTACTGTTAGGACAAACCGCTACGTGCTGAGGAAACGGTTCAAATGGGATGATGTAGTACGATTGCCCTTTGACGTCGTTATCGCGATTTCCGTCATCGGGAACCCTCAAGTCAACATTAAAAATTAAACGTCCACCTTCCTCTGTATTGTTGCCCGGAACAGGGATGGAAAACGAGGCAGTATCTCCCGGGTTGATGATGGAGTTGACAACTAACGAGTCGTCGACAAATGCAATGCCCTGGGTTCTGTATGTTATGGTAAATGAATTGACGGAGTTCAGTCCGGCGTTATATACATCTATGCCCATCATCAAGTCACCAAATTGAGGGTGACACATGGGGTTTGGACTGGTTATAATAACACCTAGGTCAACGTTATGAGGAACACAGGCCGTTACGGGGCCTTCCCAGCCCGAAGTGCCTCCCGTATGACAATGCTGACGAACGTAGTAATCATAGCACTCACCATTTTGCCATGTGCCGGTGGTATAGATTTCATCGGTTAGATTAAGAACAGTTGTTCCACCTGTGGCCGTATCGAATCCGCTTGGACCGTAAATAATGTCTACTTCTTTGGTTGTCCCTCTCCATTCAAAAACTAAAAGTGTATCGGTAAATGAAGCGTTTTGTGATAACAAACCGGGACAAGGCGCCGGCTCAAATTCAATAGCACCGGGATCTGCCGGTGTTTTTCTAATGGTGTCAAAATAATCCACATCAACGGCTGGTGTAAGCACTGTCGCTGTTTGGGTAATGCGTTCCGAGAGTGGGTAAAAGTCTTGCGCGTTTATGTCAAAGAATAATGGACTGGTGAATAGGCCATTTGCTTCTCCATACGAAATTTGCCAATTCTCAAATGAGTTGATGTTGAGTGCGGGACTTTCCAACATTCTTACATTTTTTTCATCATCAAATAAAGAGTAATACACATTGTGATCAATGTCACAAGATTGCGCAGTATTATCAATGTTGTAAAAGTTTGCGTAAATAGGAGGCGACGTCAGGTAAAAAATATTGTTTTTGGATAATAACGACTGGCAATTCGACGCTCGAACAGCAACCGCCGTTTTTGGTGGATTAACACCTATAATTTCACTCCTAATGTAGATTGTATTGTGTGAAATATTCACGTTTGCCGAAGTTGTAACGTCCAAATCTACACCAAATGTAGGCGAGGAGTTAAATGCATTGTCAGCAATCGTGCTGATGACGTTATTGGCTAAATAAATGTTTCCGGCAGCAGATTCTGTTTTAATTCCCGCATGGATGTTTCTCGTTCTAATATCGCCTAAATCGTCGAAAAAGATGCCGTTTCGTTCGAGGTTTAATTGAAATGCATCTTTGATTGAAATGGCGTAACCGGTGTTAATGGTAACAATGTTTTCGCTGCAATTCAGATGATTGATGGACGACACGTTGATGTTATCAACGTTGCTGATGATGTAGTTTTTTAAAATATCAGCATGGTTTATACGGCTTGCTTCTGTACTGTGCATTTCAATACCCCTTCCTCCACCTACTAAATGATTACCGGATACGACGATGGTGTCGTTTATGGGGAGAAAATTGTCTATGAATTTGTCTCCAACAATGTTGATATGGGTTGTAGAAGAAGCATCATTGGGAAATTGAAACGAATTATTGAGTATGCGAATTGATTTAGAGCGATTGGTGACGAGCAAGATATCGCAGTTATCAAGATCTTGAGGTGTGCCGGTTACTTGAAAATCAAAGTTTTTAACCGTAACGTATTCACCGCGTTCAATCTGCCACAACGCTGTGTTGTTTTTGAAATCAGATGTTGGATTCACGCGAACATTGCTGCCGTCAAATGTTATGGTGTTGATTGAGTCTGCACCGGTAACGCGTTTGAGGTGTAAAAACTCGTTGTACGGACCGGTGAATGGCGCTGTTTCAATGATTACCGGGCCACAAACACCGTAGGTATTAAGAGCATATACAGCCTCTTCGTGGGAATTGAAATTCGTTCCCGAGTTAGGCTGAAACCGATTAACGGTGTAAGTACCGCTCATTCGCGTACGGACTCCGATTATGGCGTAATCATTATTTGACGTGTCGATATCCGGGCCGGGAAAACTTTCCAAAATTGTAAATTCCAAATCCAGTGCGTCTGATGACGTTAAAACGACACTATCTACCGTAATAGAGGTACTTACGCCAGGAAGCAACGTTTGGGTTACCATGTGGGTGGTGGTGATTCCGTTTTTAATCATTTGTATCAATAGCGAATCGACGTTGTCACCCCCGTAGTTGTTCACCAAAAGGCTAATCGGATACAAGCCGGAGCATACGATGGAATCTAAATCAATACCCTCTATTAGTGGGTCAACGCCCGCAGGCGCACTAAATTCGATGGCGCCTATTGACGGTGCAGCTACATCTCGCGCCTGTTTAAAAACATCTTCATTCAATCCAAGAGAAGTTCCACTGTTGGCAAGTAGAGGTAACTGAGGCGTAAAATCTGTTCCCGGTATAACAAAATCAGGATTAACCCAAAGTCCATTGGCGTCGGGGTTAGTCGCTGTTTGCTGCCAGTTTTCAAAGCGGTTGGATTTGCTGCCATTGATGTCAGCAAAAAACATGGTGGCGGCATTAAATGTTGAGTGGTAGTAGCTGTTATCCTCAAATACTATGGGAGATTCGCTTGAAAACGTTCCGAAATAAAATTGTGTATTTGGGGTTTCTCTACTGATGTACCAAATGTTGTTTGCTATGGTAGCTGATGAAAATTGTGCGCTGTCAAACTCTATTCCTCGCCACCACTTAAGAGACTTATCTCCGCCCGACCTGTTGAAATAAACAGTATTATGACCTAAAAGAAGATGAGGTGATGCCGTTGGTGATGACGATAAACGAAATACGGCTTGTGTGCCTCGATTGTGGTTATTGTAGATTAAATTATTGGTTACGGTTATCGAATCGCTGTTTCTACTATTTAAGTGAATAATCGATAAATCATTGTTGTGATTTATGGGTGTGAGGTTGAAAAATTCATTGCCGTTTATGCCAATGTTACTACCGTTGAGTAATACTGAGGCGAAACTTTGTGTAAATGATGTGGATGTTCGGGTAAATGAATTGTTCTTTATGCGAATATGAGCAAAATCGTCGAGGTTTATATTCCTTTGTGTTTGATCGATGAATGTTGAATTTTCAATGCGGATACGGTTAATGCTGTTGAATAAATGAGAATTGAATATGCCATTTTTTCCACTGTCAAATACACACCCATCGAACGAAATGCGACTGCAATTTCGCAATACAACCACGTCATCACCAGATTCATTCAACATTTCAACATTGCTAAAGTGAATTTTGGACGCATTAGATTGAATGAATACGTTTTCGGTTGAATTTATTTCAGGTACATCAAGCTTTAGTTCATTTATAGTTATGTTATGCGTGTTTGAAAAGGTCATGCATTTAGACGTGAGATTAAAAGAGCCAGAGCTATTCTGAACATTAGTTGCTCTAAAGGGTCTAACAACCGCCCCCTTTCCATTGATTACAATGGGGAAACTATCGGGGTTTTGGATACCGGAAAAATGCACGGCACCCCTGTACACACCCGTATTCGTATCAATGGTTGCGGTAACAGGCCCCGACACACCGTTACAGTTTAATGCCTGCGCAAACTTGCGCAAACTTCTAAAGCGTCGATTGCCCTCTCCTAGTTGTCGATTGATGGTGTAAGAGCCGCTAAGTGGTTCTGACCGAACTACGACTTGAAACGTGGGGGTGGTAAACGTTTGACTTCCACAGGTGATTTGCAGTCTGTAGTAGGTGTCGGTGGTAGGAAAAACACGATGTACCGGGTTTGTGCCGCCACTATCCGGCATAAATGGTCCGCTGCTGTTGGTTGAAGACAACCATTGATATGTTGCTCCTGGACTAATGCCGGTTCGCGTATATAATGTGACGGGGGCGTTGGGGCATTTGTAGTGCTCCACAGCACGGATATTGGCAGTATTGGGATTTTGGGTACAATTAGTTGTGTCAACAATCTTTACAACAAAATCTCTGGTTTGTCCTACACCTCTCTGCACGTGTATATAGACACAAGAGCCGGGTGATCTATTCATGTAATTAACACCCAGGTTTTGGTGCAGTAATACCCGCATACGTGTTGTCCCTAAAGGAGCATTGCTTGGTATAGGAACGGTGTAGTGGTGTGGCTCAGTGCCATTGAAAATAGAATCGTTTAACTGGTCGTAAACCATTTCTCCGGGTTCTTGAAAGCTGCCGTTTTGATCAAAGTCAATCCACGTAAAGATCGAAAATGGGATGACACCGGTGCCACCGGCCATGAACTGAATACTCGACCCACGTTGTATGTAAATGGTGTCGTCGCTTTCGAATGAGTAACCTCCGGGCGAGCAATTTGAACTTGTAAATTGAATGTCTTGAATGCCACCAAACGAATTAAAGCGGCTAAGTGTTGACTCCCATTCACACTGCATCGTATGAGGGATGCAGTAGTTTTGAGCCATTGCACCAATCCCAATAAAAAGCACCCAAAAAGAGAGTATATATTTGCCCATACCTGCCTTTTATAATTGCACCAAATGTACGAATTTTCATTTTAGAAATGGTCGAACTGTTTATTTAACGACAACTTCACTTATTTAGTGACTTTTTGCTGACAGTAAACGTTTTTCAGATGTTTAAAAGGATTCTAAAAAAATGACGTTAGACGATTTCTACAGTATTTGCTCTAAAGGTCAATCACAATTAGTGAGTGTTTAAACGGCCATATTTTATTTTTCAATAACCTTAAAAAAAATATATTTTCATCTTTGGTAAATAAGAAACATGTATTACTTTTGCACCTCTTAAAAATGGTGGTTGTAGCTCAGTTGGTTAGAGCGCTTGATTGTGGTTCAAGAGGTCGCCGGTTCGAACCCGGTCTTCCACCCAAAAAAAACCAACCCAGCTGGGTTGGTTTTTTTTATCCCCCAACTCGCTTATGCTTAATTTTCAGCTCATCAAGGTAGTTTTCGATGTGTTTTCGCTGATCGCCTTGGAGCAAAATGGCACTGTCTTTAACACTGCCGCCAACACCACAAATTTGCTTAAGCGTTTTAGCATGTTCTCCTAAGTCTGCATCTACGGGCCACGTTTTTACAATGGTTACGGGTTTACCGTTTCGCCCCTTTTTCTCGTAGTGAATTTGAATACAGCCCGCGTTATCACTTTGGTCATTCTCATCATGTAAATTACTCAGCTCCGCAAACGGGTTCCACTGTTTATTTGTACTGTACACAATACCGCCTTCGGGATTCTTCGATTGGTGTTTTTTGCTTTTTTTTGACATGGTAATTATTGTTTGATGCGACGCTCTACAGACGTTACGCCTTCAACTTGATTCAATTCTTTGATCACCTTTTCCAAATGGCGCTTGTCCTCTACAACCACGGTGATGATTCCTTCAAATACACCGGCTCCTCCGGAAATATTAATGGACTTGATATTCACATGAAGGTCATTTGAAATGATTTGCGTGACCTTATTGACCAAACCAACTGTATCAATTCCCTTTAACACTAAAATAACGGCGTTGTCCACCATTTTTTCCATCAACCATTCGGCTTGTATGATCCGATTGGCGTGTTTTGACTGCAGAGCAAGGGCATTAGGGCAGTCGGTTCGGTGAACATTTATGATACCGGATGATAGTGTGTAGCCAAAGATGGAGTCTCCCACAATGGGGTTGCAGCACTGTGCCAGTTTGTACTTTTTGTTTTCGCTGTTAGGGCCAAACAAAACCATCAGGTTATTATCGTCGAAATCGTTGTCATTTCGTGTGCCTGTTTTTTTGTCACTGCGATTAAAACGCGAGCGCAAATAGCCCATAAACCCTTGGTTTTGCTGCTGCAGAAACCCCTTTATATGCGAATTATCAATGAGCCCTTTACCTACTTTTTCGTAGAGCATATCTTCATTTTCAAGACCAAAGTGACGAACCATCTGAGCTATGAGCTTTTTGGTGGGTTTTATTTTTACAAAACTAAGCTTTCGAAACAGTTTGGTTTTTCCTTCATCAATTCTCTTTTTCCGCTGGCCTTTCAATGCTTGCTTGATGCTGTTACGCGCCTTAGCCGTAATTGTGTATGGTAGCCACTCTTCCTTAGGTGACTGTGCATCAGAAGTTAATATTTCTACTTGATCGCCACTGTTTAGTTTGTGGTTAAGTGCTACCAGTTTGCCATTAACCTTTGCACCTAATGTTTTATGACCGATGTCTGTATGAATATCGTAGGCAAAGTCTAAAGGAAATGACCCTGCAGGAAGGCGCCTGAGCTCCCCATCCGGAGTAAACACAAAAATTTCTTCGGAGAATAAATTGAGCTTAAAACTGTCAACGAATTCTTCGGCAGAGCTGGCCTTCATTTCCAGTAACTCTCGAGCCTTAGTTAGCCACTCTTCAAGCAGCTGATCGTTGTGTCCGTAGCTGTCTTTATATTTCCAATGTGCTGCATATCCCTTTTCGGCAATTTCATCCATACGCGACGACCGTATTTGAACTTCAATCCAATGCCCGTCGGGCCCCATAACCGTGATGTGCAGTGATTCGTAACCATTTGATTTGGGAGAAGTAATCCAGTCTCTCAGGCGTTTAGGGTTAGGTTGGTAAATGGCTGTAATGATGGAATACACCTTCCAACAATCTGCTTTTTCCGTTTCTATAGGACTGTCTACTATGATGCGAATGGCAAATTTGTCGTAAACCTCATCAAAGGATATTCCTTGCTGAATCATTTTTTTTCTGATGGAAAAAATTGATTTGGTTCGTTCTTTAACAGAAAACGTCAATCCTTCTTTGTTTAAACGGTCGCGTATGCGAGATGAGAATGTTTTTAAGTATTTAGTACGGTCTGTTCGTTCTTCAAGAAGTTTGTTTTCAATGTCACTGTAAATTACCGGTTCAGTGTATTTTAACGAAAGATCTTCGAGTTCTGTTTTTATGTTGTGCAGGCCAAAACGATGTGCTAAAGGGGCGTATAAAAAGAGTGTTTCGGATGCGATTTTTCGTTGCTTGTAATTTTTCATAGCATCCATTGTCCGCATATTGTGCAAGCGATCTGCAAGCTTAATGAGAATTACGCGCACATCGTCGGATATTGTTAGCAACATCTTGCGAAAGTTTTCAGCCTGAATGGAAATGTCCTTGTCAAAGATGCCCGATATTTTGGTCAACCCATCAATTATTCGAGCTATTTCACTGCCAAACATCCGCTGGATGTCTTCTAAGGTATAGTCGCTATCCTCTACGACGTCGTGCATCAACGCCGCAGCGATGGAGGTTTTGCCCAGACCTATTTCTTTGCTTACAATAATTGCAACCTCTATGGGGTGAAGTATATAAGGTTCACCCGATTTTCTGCGCACGTCTTTGTGCGCATCCATTGCAAGATTAAACGCGTTGCGAATGAGCTTTTTATCATCGTCACTGAGTGCTCTTGTGGTGGAGCGAAGAAGTGCTCTGTAGCGGTTTAAGATGACTTTGCTTTCTTCGGTATCCTCTTGTTTTTGGGATGCTTTGGTTTCTTCTGCCATGATCATTTTTTACTAACGTGAAGATACGAGTTTAAATGCAATATGTGCAAATTGCGTAGGTCATTTTCGAAATAATCGCTGCAGTATATTCTTTTTTGGCTTGTCTTTTTCTGTCTTATTTTTCGTTTTATTGCGTTTTAAAAAATCAAACAATCCACGTTTTTCTTGGGGTTTTTCGTCAATGTAATCTTCACAATGTCTATTGATCTGCTCCAAATTACCTCCGGAAAAAATACTGCTTATCTCTTTTGCCAATGGAACAGCAAACGCTGTGGATGATCCGCCCGTCACTATATTTTGCGAGGAACAACCCACCCAAACGCCAAATGCATAGGAGTCGTTGCACCCGAACGTCCAATTGTCATTTCCGCGATTACTGGTGCCTGTTTTTGCTGCCCATACACCTTTAAGACCCGAAGCAGTTCCAATCTCACTGACGTACTGAAGCATTCCTAATAGCGTATCTCTTTCTGGTATTTTTTCATCTCGAGCATCTATTGCAGGACGCTTGTAGATGATGTTTCCCTCTTGATCAGAAATGGATTCTACAAAGTATGGAGTTGATAATGCGTTATTTTGAATTCGTCCGTAAAGCTGTGTCATTTCCCATATGCTGTTTTCAGAACTACCTAAAAGCACAGAGGGATCAGCTTGAAGTGGTTTGCTCCAGCCTAAATTTTCAGCTTCTTCAATTACTCTCTCAATTCCCAATTGAAACGCTAGATGTAAAATGGGTAGGTTCATGGAGTGGGTTAATGCGCCCTGTAAACTGTAATAGCCACTATCGCTCAAGTTTGCATTTTTTGGCGACCATCCAAGACGCAATGCTGAATCGGGAACCGTATTTGGGAAATAGTCGCAGCGCGATACACCCTGCTTTAGTCCCGCTAATGCAATAAAAGGTTTGAACGTGGAAGCAACCTGTCGGTTTACATGAACGTGATCGTACGGGTGTAGTCGTGCATGATGGCCACCGGTGTACAAGCGAATTGCGGCAGTATTGACATCGATTACCATGGCAGCGGACTTTAATAAGGTATGATGAAACGCAATGGAATCTAATGGAGTTCCATAAATATTTTCTGATTCGCCAAGGTGATTGATCACCGTCCGGCTTTGTTTTTCAGTGAGTGCATTTTCAAATTCCTTTTGCGATAGGGATTTGTAGTTTGTGGCGTTTCTCAACTCCTTTACTAAACGTGCTTTAGTACCCGGAGTAGGTGGGTTTGTGTTTGCTCTTTGTTGTATTCTGTGAAGGTGGTTTGTCATTACCTCGTAAAAGCGAAGACTGCCCTGACCATCTATAGTGCTTTCTATGACGAGACCATCGCGGTAAATGTTGTACGCATCTCCTAAAAGGATTTTTGCTTCCGCTTTTATAGCTTCTAGTGCATAACCAAAAATAGGGTAGGTGTCTGGGCTGCTTGCCACCACATCCAGTTCTCTTTTTGACCACTGTACGTAAGTAGATTCATCAATGTAACCATTTGACTTAAGTAAAGATAAAACGGTATTTCGTCTATCAATAGCTGCACTGGGCTGTCTACGTGGGTGGTAAAGGCTATTCCCTTTGAGAATGCCTACCAGTAATGCGTATTGATGCAGTTCAAGGTCTTCAATTGGTTTATCGAAGTAATGTTTTGATGCCGTGGCAACCCCGTAAACGTTGTCTCCAAAAGGAACCATGTTTAAGTAAAGGCGAATGATTTCGTGCTTATTGTAGGCTTTTTCGATCATTATGGCCAACTTCCATTCACGATATTTTGCCCGCATAAGCGATAATGGTTCATCGGGGTTGCGGCCGTAGATGTTTTTTGCAAGTTGTTGCGTAATGGTACTGCCTCCACCAGCTTTTCTTCCGATAATAATGCCGGTAATGGAGCGCAATAAAGCTTTGTAGTCGACGCCTTGATGGTCAAAAAACCGCTTGTCTTCAGTGACAACTAATGCATTCACAAGGTCATGGGGTATGCTGTCGACAATTTCTCGGTTTACAAAAAAAGCTTTACCGATTTGTTCTCCGCGAACATCGGTTATGATTGAGGCATTGGATGATTTGGGCAGTGAAATAACCCCTTCAGAAAGGGGGTAAGAACGGTTTACAGGAAATACAATAAAGGCAAAAAAAAAGCTGTTGCCCCTGCAAACAGAAACAGAATGATAACAAGTATGCGACGAGCAAGAAGGCGTTTCACTTAAATGCGTTTCATTTGTTCTTTGATCATTTTTGTTTGTTCAGCAAACATTTTTTTCTCATCCAATTTTTTTACTTCTGTTAGTAATATCTGCGCTTCGCGTTTGCGACGTCTCGACAGAGCAATGCCTGCGAGATTCAGTTTGGCCAAAGCTTGGTCACTTTTGCTTCTCAACCCCATGTTGAGAGATTTCTTAAGCAAGGTGTCTGCTTTTCCAACACCTCGTTGCGATTCGAGCATTCCCTTTAAAAGGTAATAGTAGGCGGCTTGACTGTGAATCAAACTCTTTTCAGGATTTTTTATGCGGTTGAGGGCAGCTTCAGCTTTCTCAATGTTATTTTTGCGGAGGTGCCAAAGGGCGAGAATGATGTTCTCGTTGCGGAGATAAGTCAAGAATACCAATGAAGCCAAAAGCACCAAAGAGATGCCATTTCCTATGTTGCCGTTGATGAATTGAAAAACACTCCAAAGTACAATGAGAGCAACTAAGCCGAGACGGATTATTTTATTGAGCATAATGAATATTTGACGGCAAAAATACGACCGTATGAACCTTAGAAAAAAACGTTTTTCAGAGATTTCCATTGACGATGCACTATTGCATTTTTCTCAACGAATTACCCCCGAGCGATTACAGCGTTTAAAGGACGTTCTTTCTTTGAGGTCTAACTACGTTGTGCCCGTTATGGAAGACTTATATCAGGAGCAAAATGCCGGAGCCATAGTGCGAACCGCTGAATGTTGCGGATTTCAAGAAGTGGCCATCATCGAACGCTTAAACAGTTACAAGCTCGCCAGCGGCATCGCTAAAGGTGCACAGAAATGGATTGACGTGAGCGTATACGATGCGCAATTTGATACGCCAATGGAGCAGGTTGTTCAAGCGTTTAAAAATAAGTCATTCCGCTTGGTGGGTGCGTGTCCTCATTCCAACGGATACGTTGCCGAAACGCTTCCGCTAGATCGCCCTATTGCACTGTTCTTTGGTGCCGAAAAAAAGGGATTACACGAAGACATACGCAGTCAAATGGAGGATTTTGTCGCGATACCAATGCGAGGATTTACAGAGAGTTACAATGTATCCGTTAGCGCGGCCATCATTTTGCAAACCATCAGGCAACGACTGGAAGCTTCTGATGTTTCCTTTTTATTACCCGAAAGTGATCGCAAGGAACTGCTTTTAGAGTGGATAATACGCTCCATTCCCAGAGGAGAAGATGTTTTTTCACATTGGATGTCTAATTATGTGTCTCAGACGTAATTTTTCACTAATTTCGTGGTTTAAATAAATTGAGTAAATGAATTGTTATAAACGTTTTTTATCTGCACTAGTTTTACTGGCTTTGGCAGTTGGGTGTTCGTCAAAACAAAAAATAGAGAGCACTGCAGATGGAGAATTTGAAACAACCAAAACAGTCTTTGTACAGCCATTGGAAATGACTGAAAAATGGCAGCAAATGTTTTATCAAATCAATAGTGATCACGTGTTGACGCTTACTAATATTGATTTGGGTATAGCATTAAACTTAGATCAACGTCCTGAACAACGCGAGGATAACCAATATACCATCGAATTCAAAGGCCAAGTAGATGGCAATGTTTTGAGGTTTAACAGTGACGAGATTCGCATCGAACGCAATCCTAAAGGCCTTGTCTCATTCGTTGGTCGTGACGATAAATATCAAATTGCCATTACCCACTATGCAGATTCTTTGAAAGAAGAAGATGTTCCGGTTGGTGATATGGCAATGCAACAAAAAACAGTAGATTCATTGTCTTATTTTGATATTAAATTAAATGAAATTGGAAAAACCGATACAATTAACATCGCTTTTTGGGGGAACTTCTACAAAGACCACCGTTTGCACGGTCATTGGGTAATGAAAGAGGTTAATGGTTTTCCCGATATCATGCCAGAGGCGTATGAAAACAAGTTGCCCCACATGACCATTTTGATGGATGAGTCAAGAATGGAAGGGTTTGCGGGGTGCAATCGGTTTTCCGGGCCGTTCCGCCAGTTTGGTAAAAAGATTGATGTTTCAACATTAGCAATGACAAGAATGCATTGCGATACTCGCCTTGATATAATATCGCATTTGGATAAGTCAATTGGTTATCGTGTTGAAGGTAACAGATTAATATTTGAGTTTTCACGAGGTAACGAAATTATATTTGAAAAATAATATGAAAACGATACCTTTAAATAAATTGATTAAATAATAATTAATCGCTTGAATCTAAATCGTTTCTACAATTAAACGCCTTCATCCTTTGAATCCATAAAACGCCAACACATCAATTTCTAACAAAAATCATCAACATGAGACATTTATTTTCCGTCGGTTTTCTTTTAATCGTCTTTTCGCTAAGCGCTCAAAGTACGTTGTACCAAATAGAGGGTAATGGACTCAATAAGCCGAGTTATTTATTCGGCACCATTCACATGATTTGTGGAAGTGATTTTGTGATGAAAGATGAAGTGCCCGTAGCATTGGATGATGTAAAAACCATTTATTTGGAATTGGACCTAACAGACACGGTGATGATGCAAGGCATGATGACCAAAATGATGGATCCAGCCATGGTTGAAATTTATGCAGGGATGAATCCGGATGCTAAAGATGCCATCGATCAAACCCTAAAGGATGCAATGAAAATTGGATTTGAACAAGTACAGGTTATGAAACCCCTTATGATCAGTATGCTGTTGATTCAATCGTCCATACAATGCAGCGATGTTTTATCTTTAGAAGAAGTGCTCGTTGGCTTGGCAATTGAAAAGGAAATACCCGTTAAAGGACTAGAAACATTGGAGTTTCAAATGAGTGTTTTTGACTCCATACCTATGGAAGAGCAATTAAAGATGCTTGAGGATATGGTGCTCAACCTTGGAGCCGGGATACAGCTTTTTGACAAAATGGTAAAAGCCTATTTAGATGGTGATATTGATAAACTTTTAGAGTTAACAAAAGACGAAGAATCGTTGAGCCAATTTGATGAATTATTGCTGGACAAGCGCAATGAAGATTGGCTCAGCAAGCTTCCGAGCATCATGAAAAAATCGCCGACGTTTATTGCCGTAGGTGCGGCTCATTTACCCGGCGAAAAGGGCTTGTTAAAAGGATTAAAGGATATGGGCTACGTGTTAACCCCAATGTGATTTTGCTCGGAATTTAACTGAAGCTGCGTAACGGTTATTTGGACCCCATCGATCACCAAATGCACCAGTTTCGCTGATTGTGGTTGCAATCTATCGAATTTAAATTGCTCATTATACGTTTTTTAAAACTACTTTCAAATACATATGACATCATCCATAGGCATTCCCGCACTCGATCTCAATGATTTTATTAATGGCGATGCGGTTAAACGTGACGCATTTGTTCACGCACTGGGTAGAGCCTACGAAGACATTGGTTTTGTTGCACTAAAAAATCATGGATTGAGCGACGAACTTGTTGCAGCACTTTACGCTGAAGTTACATCTTTTTTTTCGTTGCCAAACCGAGTCAAAGAAACGTATAACCTTCCGGGCATGGCCGGTCAAAGAGGGTATACTCCCTTTGGTCGTGAACATGCTAAGGGAAGAAATACCGGCGATTTAAAAGAGTTTTGGCAATTTGGGCAATATGATGTGCAGCAAGGAAATGTCGTTGACGAATACCCACCCAATCCAATTGTATCTGAGCTGCCAGGGTTTAACGAGCGCGGTAGGGAAGCATACAAAACATTGGAGAAAACCGGATTCGAAGTCTTGCGTGCGTTGGCATTGTACATCGGGCTGGAGGAACGTTTTTTTGATCCTTGGGTGATCGCGGGAAACAGTATTCTTCGCGCGATTCATTATCCACCAATTGATTCCGATCCCGGAGACGCCGTTCGAGCTGCTGAGCATGAAGACATCAATCTCATCACGTTGCTTATGGGTGCTTCTGCCGAAGGGCTGCAAGTGCTCAATCGAAAGAACGAATGGGTAGACGTTACAGCGTTACCGGATATGATTGTGGTGAACGTGGGTGATATGTTGCAGCGTTTAACCAACAACATGCTGCGCTCAACAACGCATCGGGTGATTAATCCTCCAAAGGAAAAGTGGGGTAATTCTCGTTTTAGTATCCCGTTTTTTCTCCATCCGCGTTCTGATATGCCTCTCAATGTACTCGATGTATGTGTTGATCATAATCGTCCTAAGGCCTATGAAGACATTTCGGCCGGTGATTATTTGAACCAACGACTTCAAGAGATAGGTTTAAAGTAAAAGTGATTCGCAAATTGGTAATGGTCTATTAACATGTCAATTTGCAACTTCGCACCATTCAAATGATGTAAATATGATTAAGAAAATCACTTTAACAGCACTTCTTGTGTCGTTGATTGCTTGCCAAACGACCACCCAAAATGAATCAGAACTAGATCCTTCCATATCCATAGATAGACCAAAGCTTGTTGTTGGTGTGGTCGTTGATCAGATGCGCTACGACTATTTATATCGCTACGAACACCTTTATGGCAAGGATGGATTAATGCGTTTGCTGCGCGAGGGGTTTCATTTTCACAATACCAATTACCCATATACACCAACCTACACCGGGCCAGGACATGCCAGCATATATACGGGTACAACCCCGGCTGTTCACGGAATCATTGCAAATAATTGGTACGATAAAACTCGTTCTGATATATTGTATGTTACCCAAGACGACAGTGTTGAAGGTGTTGGGGGAGGAGGAAAGGAGGGGCGAATGTCGCCAAAAAATATGCTCACCACAACCATAACCGATGAGTGGCGATTATTCACGCAGTTTCGCTCACGCAGCATTGGTATTGCACTGAAAGATCGCGGAGCCATTTTGCCGGCAGGACATACCGCTAATGCAGCGTATTGGTACGATGGCGGAAGTGGAAAGTGGATCTCGTCAACGCATTATATGGATACGCTGCCCGAATGGGTTCAGACGTATAACAACAAGAAACACCCAGAAAAATATATGGCTTCAAAGTGGGAAACCATGCTTCCCCTTGAGGCTTATGAGGATGTTGCAACCGACGACGACGTTTCGTACGAGTCGCCATATACCGGTATGGCGCGTACAACCTTCCCTTATCCATTGCCGGTTCTCTACAAGAAACTTGGCAACAATCTCATTAAAAATACTCCCTGGGGAAATACCATAACCTTTGAAATGGCTAAGGAGGCGGTTGTTCACGAATCTTTGGGGCAGAGAGGAGTAACCGATATGTTGACGGTCAGCTTTTCATCTCCGGATTATTTGGGGCATCAATTTGGTCCGCGCTCGGTAGAAATCGCCGATCATTATTTGCGGTTTGATAAGGAGCTAGGTGCGTTTTTGCATTTTTTAGATAGTGTGTACGGTAAGAACGAATACCTCTTGTTTTTAACGGCCGATCACGGCGCAGCTGATGTTGTTGGATTTTCTCAAGAACACAGTATTCCTACAGGTTTGGTGCAAAAAGAAATGGAAACCGGTATCCGGAATATGCTTGAGAGAACATACGGTACTGATGACTTATTGCGCTCTGCTATTAATCTCCAATTATACTTAGACGATGCGCTAATCGATGCATTAAAATTGAATAAGCAAGACATAATAGAGGCGATCATACAATATTGTCGACAGTTACCGGGCGTTCTTTATGCTCAGTCGGTGGAAGAATATCTCCGTGGAGAGTTTCGAGAAGGTATAAGAGGTAAAAATCAACGAGGCATCATGGGTGCTCGAAGTGGTGATGTCATCATCACTATGCAACCGGGTTACCTCGAAATGAAGTGGAGTTCTACAGGTACGACCCACGGTAGCGGCTATAGTTACGACACGCGTATTCCGTGGATAATGTTCGGGAAAGGTGTTACCGCCGGCGAAAGCTTTGAACAGGTTGACGTCATTGATATCGCTCCAACCATTTCCAATATTTTGAGAATGACAAACCCAAATGGATGCTCCGGAATATCGCGATTACCGATGATGAAATAAGACGTTTTTAATACGGTAGGTGTGACTTGAAAAGCTTGAATTTTGCTGTTGTAGTCTTTTTACACAAATACTAATTGCTGTTTATAAGGGCTAAAAAAGTAGTCTCATCAATAATATGTGTTCCCAATTTCTCAGCCTTTTCACGTTTGGCGGGCCCCATCTTGTCTCCTGCGACGAGGTAGTCGGTTTTGCCGCTCAAACTGCCGCTCACTTTCCCGCCATTCTGTTCGATTAGTGATTTTAATTCGTCCCGACTGACGTTTGTAAACACGCCGGATATCACGAAGGTCTTGCCCGCAAGCTTGTCGCTGACGTTTGTGTTTTCTTCTTTCTCGGCTTCTAATTTGAGTCCGGCTTGACGCAACCGCTCAATCACCGCAATGCTGTCTTCACGCTTTAGGTACTGCGCAACACTGCGGGCAATGGAATCTCCAATTTCGTCCACCTGCAACATGTCTTCAACACTGGCGTTTTTGAGGTTCTCGATGGAGCGATAGTGCTTCGCCAGTTTTTTGGCAATGGTTTCGCCCACGTATCTGATGCCTAATCCGTACAATACGCGCTCAAAGGGCTGCTGCTTGCTCGCGGCAATGCCATCGACTAGGTTCTTGGCCGATTTCTCGGCCATGCGCTCCAATGGCAATACGTCTTCAACTGTAAGGTCGTACAAATCGGCGACGTTTTGAATCAGTCCTTCGTTGAACAACTGCTTTACGGTTTCCGATCCAATGCCGTCGATGTCTAAGGCCTTACGCGAAATGAAGTGCTGTATTTTACCCATTTGCTGGGGCGGACAAGCAAATTCGTTGGGACAGTAGTGGTTTGCTTCACCTTCCGGGCGGTGAAGCGCGCTGTTACATTCCGGACAGTGGGTGGCGTAGGTGAAGGTCGGTAATGCAGGATTGCGTTTTTCAAAAACCACACCCGTTACCTTGGGAATGATGTCGCCGCCTTTTTCTACCTTGACGAAGTCGCCGACGCGGAGGTCGAGCTTGGCGATTTGATCGGCGTTGTGCAAGGAGGCTCTTTTTACGGTGGTGCCGGCCAATAATACGGGTGTCAGCTCTGCCACGGGTGTAATGGCACCGGTGCGCCCCACCTGATAGGTGACACCATTCAGTTGGGTCACAGCTTCTTCTGCGGCAAATTTGTAGGCAATGGCCCAGCGGGGTGACTTGGCCGTGGTGCCCAATTCGTCGTAATATATGTGCTCGTCGACTTTGATGACCACGCCGTCAATCTCAAACGGCAAATCCAAACGGTGCTTGTCCCAGTACGCGATAAAGGCCATCACTTGGTCGACATTTTCTACGCGCTTGACGTAGTCTTCGGCAACGAGTGGCGTGTGAAAGCCCCATTCTGCGGCCTTTTTTAAGGATTCATAATGGGTTTCCGAAATGGGGGTATTGCTCACTATGGCGTAGGTGAAGCAGTCGAGTTTGCGCTTGGCAACTTCCCGACTGTCTTGCAGTTTTAAACTTCCGGATGCGGCGTTACGCGGATTGGCAAAGGGCTCTATGTCTTGCTTAACCCGCTCCTTGTTGAGATGACTAAATGAACTTTTGGTCATAAAAATCTCTCCGCGAATCTCAAACGTTTGTGGTGCTTGATCACTGATGCGCAGAGGAATGGTTTGGATGGTACGAACGTTGGCCGTGATTTCGTCACCTTTGCTGCCGTCGCCACGGGTAACGGCTCTGGCGAGTTGTCCGTTTTCGTAGGTCAACGAGATGGCGGCGCCGTCGTACTTGAGTTCGCAAACGAAGTGACAGGTTTGCCCGAGTAGTTTTTCTGTGCGGGTAACCCAGGCTTCAATCTCTTCTCTGTTGTATGTATTGCTCAACGACAGCATTGGAAATGCATGTGTTACCGTAGGAAACTCCTTGGTAATTTGTCCACCCACGCGTTGAGTGGGCGAGTTTGGGTCACTGTATTCGGGGTGATTGGATTCTAAGTCTTGAAGCTCCTTAAGCAAGGTGTCAAATGCATGATCGCTGATAATGGGAGCATCCTTTACATAGTATAAGTAATTGTGGTGATTCAATTCCTCCCTCAATTGATTGATGCGTTCTTCAACGCTTCCTTGCGAAAACAAATCGTTCATGACCGTAGTAATCCTTAGTAATTTCAACGTTGGTAAATATACGTTCGTCGAGCAGATTGGCAACTTCTTGTGCCCCATCAAAATGTGTTTCAAAGGCTAAAAGACCGTATGGATTTAAGGTCTTTGCTGCCTGCTCAACAATGCGTGCGTAAAACAAAAGAGGTTCATCGTTTGGAACAAATAGTGCAATTGGAGGCTCGTGCTTTACAACAACGTCATCCATTTTAGCCTTTTGTTTTTCCGGTATGTACGGAGGATTGCTTATGATAAGGTCAAAAGGTGCATAAGGCAGCGATGTCTTAGCGGTGATGTCAAATTCGAAAAGGCAAACATCAAGCTCGTTGCGCTTAGAATTTGATTGCGCCACACTGAGCGCATTTGGAGATATGTCGCATGCAAATGCATTCCACTCCGGATGCACTTTTTTTAAACATAGTGCAATTGCACCACTTCCGGTTCCAACGTCTAGAAAACGACCTGTTTTGGGTATCATTTCTTTTACTATGAAAACGAGCTGTTCTGTTTCCGGTCGGGGTATCAGTACGTGTTTGTCCACATTAAATGTGCAACCTCCAAAGGATACACTACCCAAAACATATTGATATGGTTCACCTTTGGCAATTCGTTCGCGAAAAGAATTCCACTCGTCTTTAAGACATTCTTCCGGGGGAGCTAACCCAAATATTATTTTTTGCGCCCTTATTGAACCGAGGTGGTGTTCTAAAAACGCGCGTTTTAGTAAACGTTTTTCAGACGCCGAATACGCTGCGGCCCAATCATCACTCATTTTAAAAGTGATTTCACTGTGTTAAGTGCTTCTTCCATGTGCTGCTCGGCTTTTGTTTGACTATTGAATACGTGCACAATTTTGGCGTCTTTATCCATTACGTAAGTTACGCGTCCTGGGAGTAAGCCCAAGAGATTAGTAGGGACGTTGGCCATTTTTCTCAGTTCCTTTTTGGTATCGGATAAAAGGGTGAATGGAAGGTTGTATTTTTTTGCAAACTGCGCGTGTGAACTCGGACTGTCTCCGCTCACACCAATAACGGGCACACCTAAGTCTTGAAAATCTTGGTGTGCATCCCGAAAACTGCAGGCTTGTTTAGTACACCCGGGCGTATCGTCTTTTGGGTAAAAGTAAACAACAAAAGGGCTTCCCTTAAGTTGGTTCATATCAAAGTTACTACCCCTTTGGTCTTTAAGTGTAATTAGGGGAAAGTGTGTTGGTTTATTCATGTTGCAAAGTTATATGTGATAATGATAAAACCGATTAGCCTTTGGTATGTTTTGCTGTATAAACGTATTTGACGTGTATATTTGTTAAGAATAAAAATGAGAACATCAGATAGATGAAGCATGCATTAATATCTCTATTAATTTGTTGGCTGTTTTTTACTGCTCATTCGTGTTCCGTAAAACACTACGGCGCATTGCAATGGCCTCAGGTTGATAAGCAAGAAGAAGTACTCTGCCACAGCTACTATTGTTTTATTTACGATACAAATCATATGCAATCAAGGTGGCTGGCTTACGAACTCGCCGGAGAAATGACGACTGGTGACGCAAGACGAAGTTCGCGTTTTTTTGAAGATTCATTGGTGTTGAGAGGAACTGCCAACGACGACGATTACCGAGGTAGCGGGTATGATAGGGGGCATCTGGTTCCGGCCGGAGATATGGTATTCAACGACACGGCTATGCGGGAGTCTTTTTTTTACTCTAATGTGAGTCCGCAAGTTCCGGCGTTTAATCGGGGGATTTGGAAAAGATTGGAAGAGAACGTTCGCAATTATGCGCAAAACTTAGGGATGATTTACGTGGTGACAGGACCGGTATTAGACGATGATTTACCTGTGATTGGTGGGAGTAACGTTTCGGTTCCTGCCTATTTTTACAAGGCCATTTTGGTGCAAAACGATAGCCTTAATGAAGCAATTGCTTTTTTAATGCCCAATGAACGTGGTGAACACCGTTCGTTGTATCGCTACTCTATGACCGTTAGTGAGTTGGAGCGCGCAACCGGGCTCAATTTTTTTCCCCAATTAGGACGTCGCAGTACCATTGAAGCTACCGTTGATACACTTTTTTGGCAGATGTATGAATGATGAATTTTATGGAAACTTAAACGCTAATGCTATGTAAAGCTTAAAACCCGTAAGCGAGTTCTTCATTAACCAATTCCCTTTTGTACTTTCGCCCAAAGAAAAGAACGATCATTCAAATAAATCAATCAAATGAGAGATGTAGTTATTGTTTCTGCCGTGAGAACACCCATCGGAAGTTTTGGCGGCAGCTTATCGTCTATCCCTGCACCAAAGCTCGGTGCCATTGCCATTAAGGGCGCTTTAGATAAAATTAAATTAGACCCTACGCTTGTTGAAGAAGTGTTAATGGGTAATGTAATACAAGCCAACGAAGGCCAGGCACCTGCACGTCAGGCTGCTTTATTGGCCGGGTTGTCGGAAAATGTACCGTGTACCACCGTTAACAAAGTCTGTGCGTCTGGAATGAAAGCTATGATGATGGCTGCTCAGGCCATTAAGGCAGGTGATGCGGATATTATTGTGGCCGGTGGCATGGAGAATATGTCGATGATTCCGCATTATGTTGGAAATATGCGTACGGGGCAAAAACTCGGGGATGTAAAGATGGTTGACGGTATGCTGCGCGATGGACTCCTCGATGCCGGCAGTGGTCGCCATATGGGTAATTGTGCAGAGACCTGTGCTACAGATCACAATTTTTCTCGAGAAGAACAAGACGCCTTTGCCATGGAGTCTTACCGCCGCTCAGCGGATGCTTGGAAAAATGGTGATTTTGCCGAGGAAATTGTTCCTGTAGAAATACCCCAACGCAAAGGTGACCCCATCATCTTCTCTGAGGATGAAGAGTATAAAAACGTAAATTTTGAAAAGATACCTGCACTTCGTGCTGTATTCGCCAAAGAAGGAACCATCACTGCAGCCAACGCTTCTACCATCAACGACGGTGCAGCAGCGACCATTTTGATGAGTGCAGAAAAGGCTAAGGAACTAGGTTTGGAGCCATTGGCTACCATTCGCGGATACGCCGATGCCGCACAAGAACCCGAGTGGTTTACTACAGCTCCTGCAAAAGCACTACCCATAGCCCTCGGTAAAGCAGGAATCGACATCAAAGACGTTGACTACTTTGAGCTGAACGAAGCATTTTCTGTGGTAGGGCTTGCCAACGTAAAACTTCTCGACATCGACGCTGCGAAAACCAACGTCTTCGGAGGTGCAGTATCCATCGGACACCCCCTAGGGTGTAGTGGTGCACGCATCATCGTTACGTTGATTAATGTGCTTAAAAGCAAAAATGGAAAAATTGGAGCTGCCGGAATCTGCAATGGAGGAGGTGGCGCATCAGCGATGGTGATCGAATGCTAAGATGACCTCGGGTATTTGTCTGCTTACCATGGTTCCAATGCGCTCGGAACCCTCCCACCGAAGTGAATTGGTCAACCAAATGATATTTGGTGAAACATTTACGGTTGTTGGGCAAACGCGCAATCAAGAATGGCTGGAAATCAAACTACACCACGACAAATACGTTGGGTGGGTGGATTCTCAGCAGGTGGTACGAATGAGTAAAGCAGACCATGAATCTCTGATGTCAATCGATCCGTGCTTCTCTACGCAAACCGTAGATATGTGTACCAATCGCAATACTAATCAAACAACCATCCTGGTTCCCGGTAGCGTTCTTAGAGTGCCCGAGAATCAGGATTGTTTTTCTGTAGGTGAAGATGTTTTTGATTGGCAAGGTGAGTCCACTAAAGGAGAAATGACCAGAGAATCTTTGATTCATTTTGCTCTTGGGTTTGTCAATGCACCATATCTGTGGGGCGGAAGAACGCCACTGGGCATTGATTGCTCAGGATTCTCACAAATCGTGTATCGATTAGCCGGTCGTTTTATCCCTCGTGATGCATCTCAGCAGGCAAAAGTGGGCAACGTGCTTGGCTTTATCGAAGAAAGCATGCCGGGTGATTTGGCTTTTTTTGACAATGATGAGGGTAAAATTACGCACGTAGGTATTGTGCTTCCTCACAATCAAATCATACATGCCTCGGGTATTGTAAGAATCGATGGCTTAGACCAATACGGTATCTACCGGAGAGATAAACAAACGCATACGCACAGGCTTCGCTTAATACGCTCGCTTTTTTAAATCAATAATAATCCCATGTTTTTTTCTGTTCTTAATGGGTAGAGTTTTTTTGATGTATTTTTGAATTCTAAAATAACGTAAAACGCAAATGGACATTCTTTTTGATATTCTCAAATATTCCTTGCCATCGGTATTTCTTCTGATCTTAGCTTACATGATGTTGAGTAACTTCATGGAAAACGAAGAAAAACGCCGCTTATATTTCCTACGCAAAGAAACACAAAAATCGTCCATACCGTCGCGGTTGGCTGCTTACGAACGATTAGCATTATTCCTCGAACGCATAACACCATCGCAACTCATTGTTCGAGTTTCATCACGCGGACTAAATGTTCAACAATATCAAAGTTTATTGGTGAAAACCATTCGCAGCGAGTACGAGCACAATGTGTCACAGCAGATTTATATCTCAGATAGGGCTTGGAAGTATATTGTAACGTCCAAGTCTGCCATTGTTAGTGTAATCAATCAAATTGCCGGTGAAATGGATCCCGAATTACCAGGTATAGAGCTGGGTAAAAAAGTCATCAATCATTTTATGAAAATGGATGCTGAGCCCAGCAGAAAAGCACTGGCATACCTGAAAAGTGAGTTGTCTAAAGAGATATAAAGCCACTCATCAAAATAGGTATAATTCACCCTAACGTTTTTTTTGGTCTATCTAATAACGTCAAAACATCCAAAATCATGAATACAGGAACCATTATCTTGATTGTCATCGGTGCTTTGGTGATCTTTATCATCAGTGTTTACAATAACCTCGTCAATTTGCGCAACCGTCGTGAAAATGCGTTTGCTGATATTGATGTTCAACTCAAACAACGTCACGATCTTATCCCTCAGCTTGTCAATGCTGTAAAAGGCTACATGAAGCACGAAGAAGGTGTGCTCATGAAAATTACCGAAGCCCGAACAAAAGCCATGCAGGCCGGGAGTATTGACGGAAAGATTGAGGCCGAAAATCAGCTTTCACAAGCACTTTCCGGTTTAAAAGTGGCGGTTGAAGCGTACCCTGATCTTAAAGCCAGTGCCAATTTCTTGCAGTTACAGGAGGAGCTTTCGGATATCGAGAATAAACTTGCATCTGTACGTAGATTCTTTAACAGTGCTACTCGAGAGCTCAATACATCCATTGAAAAGTTTCCCAACAACCTGCTCTCGGGTATGTTTGGTTTTACACGCCAGTCATCGTTTGACCTTGGGATGGATCGATCGAACTACGATAAGTCACCAGACGTATCGTTTTAAGCGGTTTTATCTCATGTAGGACTGGTTCTTCAGTGTTCATCTGTTTGATCTGACCATACATTTTCAACTCTAGAATTGACGCCTTAAGAGGTTAACCTATGACATATACCGGGATTTACACTCAAATAAAGCGCAACAACCGCAAATCGATTTTGCTGATCATAGCGTTTCCGGCACTTATTTTGGCGTTGCTCTTTGCCATCATATTGGTTTTTAACTATAATCCCGAGCAAGAGAACATTAATTGGGCGCAAGTAGAACAGTACTTTTACCAATCAGCCCCCATTGCCATTACAATTACCGCTATTTGGTTTTTGATTGCTTACACCACCCATTCGTCAATCATCAATAGCGCCACCCATTCCAAGTCGCTATCGCGAAAGGATAATAAAATGGTTTATAATCTCACGGAGAATCTCTGTATGCAAATGGGTATGCAGATGCCGAAACTTCGTATCATTGAAGATGAAGCTCTCAATGCATTTGCCAGTGGACTCAACGAAAAAACGTTTACGGTAACACTTACGCGAGGCATCATAAATAAACTCGACCGCGATGAGTTGGAAGGTGTCATTGCTCACGAATTGATGCACATTAAAAATCGCGATGTTCGACTGTTAATCATTTCCATTGTGTTCGTTGGTATTTTTTCGTTGTTGGCACAGATTGCTTTTAGAAGTGTACTCTATGGTGGATTGCGCGGTGGAGGAAGAAAAAATAATGGAGGTATGGTCATCGTGATGATCTTGGTCTTGGTGGCTTACTTTATTTCTCAGCTGTTTCGTTTTGCACTTAGCAGAAAACGTGAATATATGGCAGATGCAGGAGCTGCTGAGTTGACAAAAAACCCAAGAGCGTTAGCCTCTGCTTTGCGTAAAATTTCGGGAAACAGCCATTTGAGTAAGCTGGACTCGGAGGATGTAAAAGAAATGTTCATCGATAATTATCCGGATGAAAAGAATGAAGGACTGGGTTTTTTAGGTGGAATGGATCGCTGGTTTGCAACCCATCCACCCATCAAAAAACGCATTGAAGTACTTGATCAATTCTAATGGTGTAGATTCGTCTGAAAAAAATCATATTATTTATGGTCTGTGGTATTTAATTCGCTCGTAAAATGGGCTGTTTTGTAGTTTTGTGCCACACTAAAAAAAACAAATCAACATGCGTCGCATATCACTTTTATTAGCGTTCTTGTTTATTTCTCGTTTGGCGTTTGCCGTCGAAGGTATGTGGGTTCCCATTTTCTTGGAAAAACTCAATGCCGACGAAATGAAGGCCATGGGGCTACGCATCAGTATCGATGAGATTTATCATTTCAATAATGTGAGTTTAAAAGATGCCATCGTTATTTTTGGAGGTGGTTGTACCGGAGAGATGATCTCTTCAAAAGGATTGCTGCTTACCAATCACCACTGTGGTTATGGGCAGATTCAGTCGCACTCATCAGTAGAAAACGATTTGCTTACCAATGGTTTTTGGGCAAAAAACAACGAGGAAGAGCTGAAAAACCCAGGACTTACAGCAACGTTTATTCGCATGATGGAAGATGTTTCAGACGATGTTATAAACGGGGAGGGAAGTGTAGGTGAAAACATCAAAGAAGTAGTAGATCGATTGACAGGGCAATATCCAGAATGGGAATTTGAGGTAAAGCCTTTTTATTATGGCAATCAATATATTGCGATCGGTAAACAAACGTATAAAGATGTTCGGTTGGTCGGCGCTCCACCTTCCTCCATAGGAAAGTACGGGTCGGATACCGATAACTGGATGTGGCCACGTCATACCGGTGATTTTTCAATTTTTCGAATCTACGCAGACGCTGACAACAATCCGGCGGATTTTAATGAAAACAATGTGCCTTACATTCCCAAGAAGCATCTGACCATTAATGCTGGAGGTGTGGAAGAAGGGGACTTTACCATGGTATTCGGTTTTCCCGGGTCTACCCAGCAGTATTTGCCTGCGCGTGAGGTTGAATACATTACTGAAATTTACAATCCAGAACGCATTGAAGTTCGCGATGCTCTGCTTGCCAATCTCGATAAGCGCATGCGTACGAGTGACGAAGTCCGCATAAAATACGCAGCGAAATACGCACGTATTGCCAACGCATGGAAAAAGTGGCGCGGAGAAAATATTGGAATACGCGAGAGCAAAGGCATTCAAAGGAAAAAGGATATGGAGTTTGAGTTTCGTCGCCGTTTGTTGAATGAGCCCGAAATGAACAGTACCTATGGCTACGTTTTAGACAGCCTATCTCACTATTACGCCTCTATGGTTCCATATGCGCGTGTGCGTAATTATTACATTGAAGTAGGTATTCAAGGCGTAGAAGCGATGCGTGCCGTAAGAGAACTTATCTTGATCGTTCGCGCCTACGAAGAGGGAAATGTAGACGACGAAGAATTTATGGAATCCGTTGGCAAACGAATAGCTTCTTTAAAAAAGGATTATGCGGCGGAAGCTGACCAAGAAGCATTGGCTACCGTTTTTCCAATCTACATTAAGCGATTGGGTGATTTAACCCCTCAAAGAATACTCGACGTCAACAATAACTATAAGGGTGATTGGGAAGCTGTTGCAGAAGATGCGTTTGGAGATAAGTTTTTTGAAAAAATGGTAATGAATTTCAACGAAAAAATCAAGCCCAAGAAGTTCATCAAGGCCTTAAAGAAGAGTGTTTTGTTTGAGTTGTCAGACGCGATGATGGATCATTACAACAATATTGTTGCTCCTAATTACGCACGCATTCAAAACGCCATCAACAAACATCAAAAGACTTACATGGCTGGGCTCATGGAGGTGTTTGACGAGAAGCGATTTTATCCGGATGCCAATTTTACGCTTCGCGTTTCGTACGGAAAAGTTGAAGGTTTTGCACCGGTAGATGCCGTTGCCTATCACTGGCAAACCACCGACACCGGTATCTTGGAGAAATACATTCCCGGTGATTACGAGTTTGACTTACCCGAGGATTTTCTCGATTTGTTGGAAAATGAACGTTTCGGACGTTATGCAAACGCAAGTGGACGCTTGCCCGTGTGCTTTATTTCCAGTAATCATACAACCGGAGGAAATAGCGGCAGTCCGGCTCTTAATGGTGACGGGCATTTGGTAGGATTAAATTTTGACCGTGCCTGGGAAGGAACCATGAGCGACCTCAATTACGATATTGAGCGCTGTCGCAACATTATGGTAGACGCTCGCTATATTTTGTGGGTCGTAGATGCTTACGGTGGTGCTGGCTACTTGATTGATGAAATGGACATAGTCGGTTTAGATTAATTGTGTGACTTTAGTCATTAATAATAACGCGTCGTGTCTCTACTTTTGTACCAGTTAATCATTAAATTCAACTAGATATGAAAGTAGAACAAATTTATACAGGCTGTATTGCGCACGCCGCTTATTACATCGAGAATAAAGGAGAAGCTGCTGTATTTGATCCGCTTCGTGAGGTGCAACCTTACATCGATCGCGCAGAAAAAGACGGTGCAAAAATGAAATACGTTTTTGAAACGCACTTTCATGCCGACTTCGTTTCCGGTCACCTTGATTTAGAAAAGAAAACCGGCGCTAAGATTGTTTATGGTCCAACAGCAAAACCCGGTTTTGACGCCATCGTAGCAGAAGACAACCAAGAATTTAGCGTTGGTGATTATACCGTAAAAGTAATCCACACGCCTGGCCACACCATGGAGTCAACGACCTTTTTACTGATTGATGAAAATGGTAAAGAACACGGCATCATCACTGGAGATACGTTATTCATTGGTGATGTAGGTCGTCCCGACTTAGCGCAACACGTTATTGAAGACCTTACCGAAGAAAAATTGGCGTCGCATCTTTATGACTCACTTCGCAATCGCATTATGCCGTTAAGTGATGACTTGATTGTTTATCCAAATCACGGAGCTGGTAGTGCTTGCGGTAAAATGATGAGCAAAGAAACTACCGATACACTGGGCAATCAAAAGAAAACCAACTACGCTCTCCGCCCAGATATGAGCCGTGAGGAATTTATTAAAGAACTGCTCACCGGTCTTACAGCGCCTCCGGGATACTTCCCTAAAAACGTACTCATGAATATTCAGGGTTACGATAGTTTGGATGAGGTTATGGATCGTGGTCAACAGCCTCTCTCAGCTGATGCCTTTGAAGCTGCTGCTAATGAGATGCGTGCGCTATTGTTAGACACTAGGCCTGCTGATGTATTTGCTAAAGGGTTTATTCCCAATAGCATCAACATAGGTTTGGATTCCAATTTTGCCATGTGGGTAGGGGAAATGATTCCCGATATCAAGCAGCAAATTTTACTCATTACCGAAGAAGGCAAAGAAGAAGAATCCATTATTCGTCTTGCTCGTGTAGGTTACGACCATGCCATTGGATATCTTGAAGGTGGCTTCGATGCATGGAAATCTTCGGGTAAAGAAACCGATAGCATTGAGCGTATCAGCGTAGAGGCATTTGCCGAAGAGGTAGGTAACGGAAATGCGCGCGTGTTTGATGTACGCAAGAAAAGTGAATTTGATAGTCAGCACGTGATTGATGCGGAGAATACACCACTAAATCAAATCAATGACCACTTGGCAAGCTTTCCTAAAGAAGAGCGCTTTATCCTTCACTGTGCTGGTGGTTATCGCAGTATGATTGCTGCATCCATTCTCAAATCACGCGGTTTTGATAATCTTGTTGATGTTGTTGGTGGGTTCAAAGCCATCGAAGAAAACGGAAAGGTTAATGTATCTGAATACGTTTGCCCCACGACCTTGCTTTAATATTTAAGGCAAGTTTTTATGTTAGGACGGCCTCCCACTGGGAGGCCGTTTTTTATTGCACCATACACAAATCAGTTCTTTGGTGCAATGCGTTCGTTATTTTATAAACAATCATAATCGGGGGAAGCGCTTTTAACAATCTTTGAAAGGCGTTCTGCATGCAAGCAATTGCTAAGTCATAGTTTACCGAATGACATCTGGGGTGATCATTTATAATTTTCATCGATAATTAACGTAAAAATCGACGAACAAGAATTGTTTTCAAGATGTTTATTTTTTGTTGTTGTTTTTTCAATATTACAGCAAAACTATTTTAGGCAGTCCGGAATCGTGGTGATTTAAGTGTGTGTTTGTGGTGGATGATTTCCGGACTGTCTTTTTTTATGGTTTAATTCTTACAAAAAATTTTCACATAAGGTAATTTATTTCTTACATTTGTTGAAAACACAAATGTTATGAATGAGGATTATCTACACTATGCATGGAAACATAGATTGTTTGATGCAAAAGGTTTGAAAACCGATGATGAGAAATCGGTAGAAATCATTTCCCCCGGCTTTCACAATCATCATGGAGGTCCTGACTTTTCTCATGCTCGGATTCGGATTGGGGGACAAATTTGGGTTGGAAATGTTGAGATCCACGTAAAGCATTCGGATTGGGACAAACACGGGCACGGAAACGACGCTGCATACGACAACATTATATTACACGTTGTTTACGAAAAAGATACACCTAATTTACAGAATGTAAACTGCTTGTTTCCAACCATAGAACTGAAAAACCGATTGGACATGGATCACCACTGGCAGTACAATAAACTATTGCAATCAGGAAGAGATTTTCCTTGTCAAAAACTTATCGGTGTTCTTGATGAGTCGTTTCAAAAACAATGGATAGAAAAACAACTAATTGCACGGTTGGAGTCCAAAACAAAAGACATTTTTAAGGTACTTGAATTGACAAAAGGAGACTGGAATACTGTGATGTATCGCTGCGTTTCTCGTGCATTAGGATTAAAACAAAACGCAGAACCTATGTGGTGGCTTTCGGGTGCAGTTCCACTTGGTGTACTGAGGCGTTATGTGGGGTGTGAAGTGCAAATGGATGCGTTGTTTTTTGGGCAATCCGGTCTTCTATATGGCAGTAATACATGCGATGATGAATTCGTCAATGATTTAAGACACGAATATGAACATCTAAAACGAAGACATCAATTGTCACCTCTCGATGCAAAGGTTTGGCGTTTTTTACGAATGCGTCCGGGGTCATTCCCTACCATCAGAATTGCCCAATTAGCTCATTTTATGCACCGTTTTGATCGCATGTTTGATGTCTTTTATTCCGCAGATTCTCTAGATGACATCATTCAATTGTTGGATATTGAATTACCATCGTATTGGCATAATCATTACATACTTGGCAAACCGGCAAAAGGTGGCGTGAAAACTGTTGGGTTGACCGTTTCAAATCGGTTGATTATCAATGCTGTTGTTCCCGTTCTTTTTGCCTACGGGCACCGCAACAATGACGAATCGCTTATGAATAAAACCCTCGACTGGATGTATCTGTTACCGCCCGACCGCAATACAATCACCATTATGTATGCAAACGCCGGACTACTTCAGTTTGATGCCGCTACGTCTCAAGGCACCATACACGCCCACCAGACGTTGTGTGTTAATAAGCGTTGCCTTGAGTGTGAAATAGGACATAAAATTTTAGCATTCAGTCCTAACAAACACGAAAAACCGAAGTCAAAAATACTGCGTTAGGACGTTTCAAATAACGAACATCGCTTATGCCGTTTCATTAATTCAACAGCCAGTTAAATACGAGATGAGCATAGCCAAAAATTAAAATTCAGACTTTAAATGAAATGTTAGTCCCGGGAATTTCTCTTTTGTCATCTGTAAACTAAAAGACGAATCAGCCATAAATACCAATTGATCAAACTTATCTCTGGCCAGAAATCGGCTTTTTTGTGTTTTAAAATCTGCCAATTGTGTTTCGTCGTGAACTTCTACCCAGCAGGCTTTGTGACAAGGATAATTTTCGTACGAGCACCGTGCGCCGTATTCGTGTTCTAATCGGTATTGAATAACCTCGTATTGAAGTGCACCAACGGTGCCAATGATTTTTCTACCGTTGTGCTCTAAGGTAAATAGCTGTGCAACGCCTTCATCCATCAACTGATCTACACCTTTATTAAGCTGCTTTGCTTTCATAGGATCATCGTTGTTGATGAAGCGAAAGTGTTCCGGTGAAAAAGATGGAATGTCTCTAAAGTGAAGCGATTCTCCTTCTGTAAATGTATCGCCTATTCGAAAGTTACCGGAATCCGGAAGTCCAACAATATCTCCGGCAAATGCGTTATCGACTACGCTTTTTTTACTGGCAAAAAAGGTCATTGGTGCCGAAAACTTCATTTTGTTTCCGGATCGCACATGGAAGTAGTTTTTATTGCGTTCAAAGGAGCCCGATACAACCTTGGCAAACGCGAGTCTGCTCCGGTGGTTCGGATCCATGTTGGCGTGAATTTTAAAAATAAATGCCGAAAAGGCATCTTCATTGGGTTCTACTACACGCTCTGCAGCCGGTTTAGGTTGAGGTGTTGGTGCGATGTCAACAAAGCAATCGAGCAGTTCATTCACACCAAAGTTATTCAGTGCTGAGCCGAAAAACACCGGAGACAGCAGTCCTTGACGATACAAGTCCACATCGAACGCTTCGTAAACCTCCGTAATCAGCTCTACTTCTTCTCGAAGGCGTTCTGCTGCAGACTTACCAACCAATTCATCCAATTGAGGATCGTTTATGTCTTCAAACGAAATGGAGTCTTGTATTTTTTGTTTGTTGTTCCCTAAGTACAGTTTTAGGCGTTTACTCCATATATCGTAAACGCCTTGAAAATCCTGCCCCATTCCTATTGGCCAACTAAGCGGGCATAAACTGAGTCCTATTTTTTTTTCGACTTCATCAAGTAAGTCGAAGGCGTCTTTACCCTCACGGTCGAGTTTGTTGATAAACACCATGATGGGAGTGTCTCTCATACGACATACTTCGGCTAATTTTTCAGTTTGAGCCTCTACACCTTTTGCAACGTCAATTACCAATATCACGGAATCAACGGCGGTTAATGTTCGATAGGTGTCTTCTGCAAAATCTTGGTGACCGGGTGTATCGAGTATGTTAATGCGTTTGTCTTTGTAGCTAAACCCCATAACGGATGTCGCAACGGAAATACCACGTTGCTTTTCAATTTCCATAAAGTCGGAAGTTGCAGCTTTTTTAATCTTGTTTGACTTTACTGCACCAGCCTCTTGTATGGCACCCCCAAACAACAACAACTTCTCGGTTAATGTGGTTTTTCCCGCATCGGGGTGTGATATAATTCCGAAGGTTCTTCGGCGTTTTATTTCTTGGTTTGTGTTCATTGATGTAAGTTGAGTAGCCTTTATTTACGCCGTTAGCACTGTATCTACCGCTTTAATGATTGATTTGTGAACCTGCTCAACAGATTGGTTTCCATTTATGCGCACTACAATGTCGTCATCCGGCAATAAAGAAATGGCCTTCTCGTAAGCATCTCTTACTGCAGTTAAATTTTCGAGGGTTTCGTAAAGCTCTACGTGTTTTCTGTTTTCAGCTATCCGGTTCATACTTTCTTTCGGATCCATATCAATGTAAATGTGAGCAGTCGGCTTCAGTGCGTGCATTGCCGGTTGATTACTTTGAAAAACCCAATTCATGTCTACGTGTACACCGTGGTATGCCAAAGACGACAGATAATAACGATCGCTTACAATAGCATGGGTTTCATTCATTGCCAAAAGTCCATTGTCAAGGTGGTGTAAATGATCTAGGCGATCGGCGCAAAACAATGCCGCAATGACGTGTTGATCGGCCATTTCTTTTCCACTAAATACATCGCGAATCATTCTCCCGATGCGGCTATTTGTGGGCTCGCATGTTGCGTGGACGTTATAGCCCTTTGAACGAAGATGGTTAACCAATCCTGCTTGTTGCGTTGTTTTACCACTGCCATCTATACCTTCTAGGACAAAAAAAGGATGTTTATGTTTCATTTTAGAAAAATTACAGCGATATAACGCCTTTGATTTCTGCCGCCTTTTTATACCGTTCTATGACTGCCTCAGGGTTCATCATCATTTCTTTTGCCGTAAATGAAATGTAATTACCTTTTCTGCTGCTGCGCATTGAAATTTGCGCCTCTTTGGCGTTGAATAATTCTTGAATTTTGGCGATTACTTCATTATTGGCCGGGCAAATAAACTTAAACATATATATTTTCGGCCAATCACTTGACGCTTTGAGTTTGTCATATAGTCCCGCAAAGGGGTCTTTTTTATCCATTCTTTTCAAAAGTCATTTCTTGGGTTCTTGTTCATTTTTATAGATAAACGCAAAGCTCAAGGTACCTAGCATTATCCGTGTAAATGCATTGACAAAGATACATTCAAAGCCTTACCTTAAAAAAAGGTTTTGTAATTTCAGGTGATGCAACTGTAACTATAAAAAATTTTGTAGAGTGTGATTTTGAATTTGATTATGGATTACCGGATGAGCAAAGCCATTTGGAAACGCTCTGACTGTTCCTTCAGTATGTCTGTTGATTTTGTGTGCGAATAGAAATTTGTAGTTGACATAAAAAAAAAGCCGACTTAAAAAGTCGGCTTTTATAACCCTAAACCATCTGAAAGATTATCCGCGAACGTTTAATTCGAGAATAATTTTATCGTCAATGAGTTTATCTTTAGCTACGCCTTCGATGCCGCTTGAACGGAACATAACATTCCAATTTGTACGGTCGATGGCAAACTCAGGAGCTTCGAAGCTGATGCTTTCATCCTCCACACTTACCTTTGCAGGAAACGAAATGTTTTTGGTGTTGTCGCGCATGGTTAAGTTACCACTAATGATGTGTGTAGTTCCTTTCTCATCATCCATGGCTTCTTCTACACCAGTGATGGAAAAGCGCGCTTCTGGATACTCGTCTACTGCGAAGAAATCATCGCTCTTCAAGTGTCCAACAAGCTTACCTGCAGACTCCTCATCATCTGCTAGGTCGATGCAGTAGATGCTGTTCATGTCGATAATGAAATTACCTCCAACAAGCTCATCACCTTCAAATTTGAATTCGCCATTTTTGATGTTGATGGTTCCGATGTGATCTTTACCGGAGTAGGTCGTAAACCCTTTCCAATTGATGACAGATGACCCAGCATCAGCAACGATAACTTTCTCAGAAACAACTTCAGTTTCTTCAACAGCTTCTTTTGCTTCAACAGTTTCGGAAGGTGCGTTGCTGCAAGATGCAACAAATGCTCCTGCTAACAGTGTAAAAAACAGTTTTTTAATCATGGTGTTTAATTTTCAATTAATATGTGCAAATTTAAGTTTAATGATAACGCCAGATGCAAATGATTGTTTAATACTTTTCTTTTATTAATGCAGATTAAGTAGGGCGGTCACGCATTTCTTTACCGCCTTAATAAAGGTGATATAAAAACACTGCAATTATGTTGATTATGCGTCCTATTTTCGCAAATGATGAAAAATAGAAACAAACACATTTTATGGGTAACCACGTGGTATCCCAACGACTTTCATTCCACACTTGGTAATTTTGTTCAGCGCCATGCGCAGTCTGCTGCGCTAAATGATTCAGTAACTGTCGTAGCCCCTATTGCCGGCAGCAGCTGGAGTGTGGTCTCGGAAGAAATAGAAGGTGTAAACGAAGTGCGATCATATTACCCCAAATACATGCGTATATTCGGCGCATATATCGCTTACAAGCGGGCTTTGAAACACGTTGACGGATCATTTAACGCAGTTCATGGTCATGCACTGATAAGTTGCTGGTGGATGCTGTTGCACGCAATCTTTATCATGAAAAAACCAGTTTTACTAACAGAGCACTGGGCAGGTTTTCACCATAACGATGAACGTAAACTGCCATGGCTTAAGCGACAAATGATGAAGGTAGTGGGGCGAAAAGTGATTGCTCCCTTACCCGTGACCGCACACTTGGGGAATGTGATGAAAAAACTAGGGTATATCAAACGTTTTCAAGTTGTACCTAATGTAGTTGACGTGGACGTGTTCAAACCCAAATCACATAAAAGTAATCCTGATTTTTGTCGTTTTATTCACGTGTCAACGTTAGATGATGCGCAGAAAAATATTAGAGGTTTACTTAATGTGTGTGTGGAACTAAGAAAGAAAACGGAGTCGTTTCATCTTGAAATTATTGGTGATGGTGCTATTACACCTTGGATTACTCTGGCGAAGCAATTGGAATTATTTCCAAAATTCGTAACCATTGAGGGAGAAAAACCGCTGAGAGAAATTGCCGATCGTATGCAGGCTGCCGATGCATTGGTTCTTTTTAGCCGTTACGAAAATTTCCCCTGTGTTATTGCGGAAGCGTGGTCTTGTGGTATTCCTATCCTTTCAACAGATGTAGGAGGGATTTCAGAATACCAAAACAGTGATAATGGTGTTTTAATAAAACCCGAAGACGAACGTGCATTGGTACACGCAATGAAAACAATGATTGGTGCTCATGCCAACTATGCGCCATCAACCATTCGTGCATTTGCCAATACGCATTTTAGCAAAGCGTCTATTGGGCAACGCTTTCACGAAATATACAGCGAATGTTGAAGCAGGTGTTTAGCACTACCGTGGTGCGTTTGTCCATTGCTGTTATGGGGTTATTGGTAACCACGTTGAATGCGCGCGTACTTGGCGCTGAAGGCCTTGGAGAAATACGAATATTTACGGTAACAGTGACTCTGCTCGTTATTGTGGCAAATTTTGTAGGTGGACCTCATCTGATTTTTCGATCCACTCGCCATTCCCTTTCGGGATTACTTCTTCGCTCATATGCGTGGTGTATTGCTGTGAGTGTTCTTTTTTTTTGTGTGCAGTATGTGCCGGGCCTAGCGTTTAAGCATCACGATGTTATTGCGTTGAGTACCATGTTTTACGCCTTGGGTTGGGTGCACGTATACTGTTTAATTGGCTTCGAGCGCATTACTCTTCAAAACCTCGTTGTTTTTTCGTTTAACGGTCTTCTCTTAGTAGGCGTATGGATGAGTTATTATGTTCTTGGGTGGAGTGAACCAATCTATTTTGTTATCATCTACGCTGTAGCTGCGATATCTCAGTGGTTGTTGGGGGGCGCAATGTTGTTTGTAAATCGTAAGAGAGCCATTGTAAAACCGCCGGAGCAACTAACCAAAGTGCTTTTGAAGGACGGTGTATATGTTCAAAGTGGAAACTTGTTTCAGCAATTAAATTACCGGTTGGGCGATTATATTTTAGAAGCAACTTGGGGAAAAGCAGCTGTGGGAATTTACGGCTTGGCCATTCAATTGGCAGAGGGTATTTGGACCGTAGCAAGAAGCGCTTCGTTGGTGCAGTACGCTCGCTTGAGCAATATGGCAAATAAGGAACGCGCAAAGAAAATAACCTTTCAATTTGCCAAGGCAGTGGTTATTGTATCTGTTTTTGGTTTCTTGGTCTTATCGTTTTTGCCCAAATCGTTTTATGCATTGCTATTTGGCGAGGAGCTTGTTGCCGTAAGAGGTATACTTCGATGGCTGCTTCCAGCCCTGTCACTTTACAGTGCCGGCTTCATTTACAGTCATTACTTCTCCAGTCAGGGACAATTTAAAATCAATACGTTGGTTTCGTTTATTGGGTTAATCGTAATTTTACTTACCGCTCCTCTTTTTATTCCACGCTTTGGAATTCCGGGTGCCATTGCGGCGCACAGCGCAACCTATTTAGCGAGCTTGCTGGGATTTATCGTAATGTTAAAACGCCAGCCTAGCCGTGCTCACCGTTGGTTGTGGCCTTCTCGAAAAGATCTCAGGTGGCTGCGACGAATCACAACTGGTTCGCATACATAACCCAGCTATTGAATGCAGAAACCCCTAAATTAGTCGAATTGGGCATTTAGCATTTCCACCATGCGTTTTGCTTCGGTATTGCCAAACTGTTTTTTTCGATAATGGGTAACAGTTTGAATGCCTCTAATGGAGTTTGTCAGCCATATCTCGTCTGCTTTGTTTAAGTCAAATGGTGTGATGTTGACTTCATTGACCTCGTAGCCAAGGTAGGGGGCAAGTTTTTCTACGATTCTCTTCCGCATGATGCCCTTGAGTGCACCCGAAGCAATGGGGGGGGTAGTGATGGTTTTGCCTTTTACCAACATGACGTTAGAAGAAATGGCCTCAATGACCTGCTTTTTTTCATTGAGTAGAAAACATTCATCGAGTTTGTTTTCTGAGCGAAATACCGATGCGAGAACGTATAGTTGAGCGTTGCAGCTTTTTACAGATGACAAGAGATTTACAGGTTTGTGGAAATCTTTATACACGTCGGTTTTAATATCAACATGGTTCAGTTCATAGCGCGTATCGGGCAATAACTCTGCGCGCGCAATCAAATTCACATCATTCGTTTGGGGTGTGTATGCCCCACCAGATTTGCGCCACGCTTGAAAGCGAATGCGAACGGCATTTTTTTCCCAGTGGTTGGCTTGAATGAGTTCGTTTAAAATGTCGTTGAAATACTCGGGCGTTAAATAATCAGGTATGTTCATACGCATGATGCGCATGTTTGACATCAAACGAAAGTAATGATGTTCGGACCAGTGAATTTGATTGCGGTCATAGCGCAGGGTTTCAAACACACCGTCGCCATACTGCAGAGCACGATCGTTTACGTCAACTTGTATTTGGTTATGATCGAGCCAATCGCCATTGAAAAAAAAGGTGTTCATCTAAATTAAGAGTTGTGAGTGAAAAACCAACGCATAACGAAAGCTTTAAGTTTAGTCGTAGTAGGCGTATTTGCTGCGTATGGTCATGTAGTTTTGAATATCGGGTAACCATCCTTGGCGGATCAGTTGCTCATTCTTGCCGGTCAACAAATCATTTTTAAATTGGTCGGAACCCGCCAAAAGGTTAAAAAACGATGTAAAAAATGATTCTTTGTGTTCTGGATAATCATTTAGTGCAGCAACGAGCCAGCCAATGTATAAACGTGGTTCTTTGTCGAGAAATGCCTCGGAAAACGTGGTGAGGTTAAATCCTCTGCATTGTTCGCCGTTAAATTTAGGATTTGGTGCGCCTTCATTAGGTTGAGGCGTAAAGTGAAAGTCTCCCTCGCTAAACCACGGTGCTCCCACCACTTGAAATGGTAAATCGGTTCCTCTGCCTACCGATACCGGCGTTCCCTCGAAGAAACATAGGGAAGGGTACAAGCGAATGGCATTTTGATTTGGTAAGTTTGGAGAGGGGGGTATTGGAAGCTCGTATCTCTCCATGACGTTATAGTTGCGGCAGTAGACCACGTTTAATGCGCACGGGTTGTTGATCCACTTTTCTCCGTTTACCATTGTAGCGTACTCACCGATGGTTAGACCATATACTACGGGAACCGGGTGTAAACCAACAAATGATTTGAACGTTGTGGTGTCTAAAACCGGACCGTCTACATAATGTCTATGAGGGTTGGGGCGATCCAACACAATAACGTCAACACCAACTTCACCGGCACGATCCATCACGTAGGTCAATGTTGAGATGTAGGTGTAAAAGCGCACGCCAACATCCTGTATGTCAAATACAACAACATCGATGTCTTTGAAATCATTGGCCGATGGCTTTTTCTTTTTTCCGTACAAGGAAACAACGTCAATGTTTTTTTGTTCGTCTTTGCCGTCGGCTACAGACTCACCGGCACCAGCTTTACCCAAATAACCGTGTTCAGGAGCAAAAATGCGTTTTACGTCAATGCCGCGATGAATTAAATAATCGACCAAGTGAATGCTGTCGCGAAATGTGGAGCTATGATTAACAACCACCGCTACGCGCTTGCCGGTTAGCAGTGGAATGTAGCCTCCGGGGTTATCCGCCGCCGGTTGTACAGCAAAAAGCCCTGCCGGTAGAAAAACCAGCAGGACCATGTTAAAAAATCTACGAATCATTTCATTATTCTTCTCGATTAACCAATCTGAAACCTTCACCGTGAATGTTTACAATTTCCAGATTCGGATCCAATGCGATGTACTTACGCAATTTTGCCAAATATACATCCATCGAACGAGCGGTGAAATAATTGTCTTCTTTCCAAATTTTTAGCAAGGCATCTTTTCGTGTTACGAGGCGGTTCATATTCATTGCCAACATTACGAGTAATGCGTTTTCTTTGGGTGACAATTTGCGCTCTTCGCCGTCTTTCTCCATGATGCGAAGCTGCGTGTTGAGCTTGAATTTTCCGATTTCCAACTCTTCGGGAATATCTTCCTTCGTTCCGTCAATTTTTTGACGATTGATGATGGCTTGAATTTTTAATTCTAAGACTTCAGAGTCAAACGGTTTGATGATGTAATCGTCGGCGCCAGCTTCATAGCCTTTGATCATATCTTCTTTCAACGATTTAGCAGTGAGGAAGATAATGGGCATGTTTGGATTGATTTTCTTGATCTGTTTGGCCAAACTAATACCATCTTTTCGAGGCATCATCACATCTAATATACAGATGTTGTAATCTTTACTTTTAAAATCGTTTAACCCGTGAATACCGTCGCGTGAAAGCGTTACGTCGTAACCTTTAATGGTTAGGTAATCGCGGAGAATCAATCCAAAGTTTGGATCGTCTTCAACTAATAGCACATTTTTTTTCTCATCCATGGTTGTTGATTTTTAAACATTAAACATCGTCTTCTTCTATGTACGGAAGACTTATACTAAATACGCTTCCTTCATTGGGTTTGCTATTCACATCGATTTCTCCTTGATGAAGCGTAATGATTTCTCGAGCATAACTCAAACCCAATCCGTGGCCTTTTATATCGTGAAGATCACCGGTAGTTTGGCGGAAGAATCGATCAAATACTTTGCTGATCATGTCTTTTGTCATTCCAATTCCTTTGTCGGAAACCTCAATCACGAGTTGATTACCTTTGTTGTATGACCGAACGCCAATTTTCGGCTCATCAGGTGAGTATTTATTTGCGTTATCTATGAGGTTGACAAAAACGGTTAGCATTTGCTCCGGGTCAACTTCAACCATACTGTATTTTGCCTTAAACTCGGTGGAGAACCCACCGCCACGTGTTTCAACTTGGAGGCGAAGGTGGTCAATGGCTTTGTGCAGAATTTGATGAATATCGATTACTTCTTTGTCGAGCTGAACCGCTTTTTTGTCGAGTAAAGCCAATCGGAGAACCTGTTCGACTTGTGCGTTCATTCGTCTGTTTTCCTGTCGTATGAGATTTGCGTAATAACCAACACGCTCCGGATTGCTGGTGATTTGTTCGTTAGATAAAGCATCCACCGCTAATGAAATGGTGGCGATGGGTGTTTTAAACTCATGCGTCATATTATTGATGAAGTCGGTTTTGATGTTGCTTATTTGTTTCTGTTTAATTAATTGACTAATGGTATAAAGCATGGCGTAAACCAGGACTCCCATCAGCAGTAAACTAAGTCCGAGAACAATGAGTAGACGTCTCAATACAAAGCGGTCTTTATTTGGAAAATACACGTACAGCCAAGTGGTACTTGGAGGTGCTAAATCGTGCCGAAACAGTAACGTTCTAAATTGTGAACTAGCTCGTTCCCAATCAAAATCCATAGTGGTAAACCGCGTTGGTTCTTTGTCTTTTACAACACCAAACTCAAATACTTTGGGCAATGCTTTTTGGGTAAACTCTCTGCGAAGTAGTGAATCAATAGCGTTCATATCGATTCGGTTCTCTAATTTTTTCTCGGTTTTAAGTGTTTCTTTATCGCTTTGGTTTTGAACAACCGAGTCGAGTCGACTCAAGCGTCTTACGACCGCAGCTTGTTTAAAGATTGTCTGTTCCGTTTCGCTCGTGTTGACTTGATTTTCAGTAGAAGTAGGTGTTTTTGCTTCGTTGTCAAACTTGTTGATCATTTGTTTGGCGTGAGCATACTCAAGTTGATACGAAACTTTGGTGATGGCATCTGATACATCTCTATTGAAACGCTCTTCATACATTTCTTGAGAGTAATTGATTAGCCTCAACTGAAGCACCAATACACCGATGGTAGCAAGGGCAATTAAAAGAAAAAATCGGCGGTACGATTTCATTTATATGCGTTAATTTATGATTGAAAAAGAGACGATGAAACGTTCTTATTTTTCTAATGACAAATTAACGCTATAACTCAATAATGGTTGCGTCTAAAAATGTTAAATTAACACTATATTACAAATTAAAAAATCATTCTATTCTGATTTCCATAGTTTTAATAATTGATTACGGATAACATCTTCGCGTTGGTTTTTTGCAGGCGAGTACCAATGTTTATCATTTATTTCAGGGGGTAGATAGTTTTGATTGATGAAGTTATTTTCGTAATCGTGAGGGTATTTGTACACTTTGCCATAACCCAAATCCTTCATCAGTTTTGTAGGTGCATTGCGGAGGTGAAGTGGTACTGGATATTCTGGAAGATGTTTTATATCGCTCATTACTTCGTTAATGGCTTTATAGGCACTGTTACTCTTAGGTGAGGTAGCTAGGTATATGGTGCATTGCGATAGCGGAATGCGGGCTTCCGGCATCCCTAGTTTTTTAACGGCATCAAACGTTGTGTTGGCCATTACAAGTGCTGTGGGATTTGCCAGTCCTATGTCTTCACTTGCAGATATGAGTAATCGTCGCGCAATGAATTCAGGGGTTTCCCCAGCGGTTAACATTCGAGCGAGCCAGTATAAAGCTGCTTGCGGAGCACTTCCGCGAATGGACTTTATAAACGCTGATATAATGTCGTAGTGATTTTCACCATCTTTGTCGTAAGATGCTACCTTCCTCTGACATACGGATTCGGTGAGTGTATTTGTAACAATCAGCGGATCGGAACCGCTGTGGTGTTGCACTAATAATTCAAGATTGTTTAGTGTTTTGCGTGCATCGCCGCCGCCAAAAGCAATTAATGCTTCTGTCTCGTCCAATTTTACGGGTATGCGGCGTAGCTGGGGGTCTTGGCTTACTGCTCGTTCAAGCAGTTGCTTTACGTCTTTAGCATCAAGGTTATTTAGCGTAAAAACTTGGCAACGCGACAGAAGGGCATTGTTGACTTCAAACGAAGGGTTTTCTGTGGTTGCTCCAATCAATACGATTTCACCGCGCTCAACGGCATGCAGTAGGCTGTCTTGCTGTGCTTTATTGAATCGGTGGATTTCATCGATGAAAATGACGGGAGGTTTGTTGTCAAACATACCGCCGCTCTGACTTTGCTGCATAATGTTCCGCAGGTCTTTCACACCGGCACTTACAGCACTCAAGTGGTGCACACGTCGATTTAAAGCTCGACACATGATAAATGCAAGTGTAGTTTTGCCCACACCGGGAGGCCCCCAAAGGATAATTGACGGAAGCGTTCCTTGTTCAACCATGTTGCGTAGTGGTTTGCCCTTGCCAATAAGATGGTGCTGTCCGGTGAAATCTTCCAATGTTTTGGGCCGCATGCGCTCGGCCAATGGTTCTTGTTGCATCGCTGTGTTGATTTTACACAAAGGTATGCCGTGATTCCAACAATGGCCTCACTTAGGTTTTACTTGTGGTATTGCAAATAGATGGTATGTGTTTGTTCTCTTAGTGCATTTGCAGCGTCCCCTAAAGAAAAAAGCCTTTGCAATTACTTGAATTACAAAGGCTTGTTTTCGTTGTAGTGCCCGAGACGGGACTTGAACCCGTACGACCGCAATGGTCAAGGGATTTTAAGTCCCTCGTGTCTACCAATTCCACCACCCGGGCAGCTGTGCAGCATTGTCAATATCCTATTCTAAAATCGGGCGGCAAATATACAGTCATAAAAACCATTTTCACAAGGCAAATGATGGATTTGCAAAATTGAATGTTCTTATTGTAGCTTTGGTTAAAATTTTAAAGATAACATTTATGGCCGTACAAGCTCCTTTTAATCTGAACCAGTGGATAGAAGATAACCGTCACTTACTAAAACCACCGGTTGGAAATAAAAATTTATATCCCGCAGGTGAAGATTATATCGTAATGATTGTGGGAGGGCCTAATGCTCGAAAAGATTACCATTTCAACGAAACGGAGGAGTTGTTTTATCAGTTGGAAGGCAACATCACGGTACGTATACAAGAAGATGGTAAACCGCGCGATGTCAACCTGGGCCCGGGTGACATGTTTCTTTTGCCACCTAACGTTCCGCATTCACCCATGCGCTCAGAAGGTTCCGTTGGATTGGTCGTTGAGCGTGTGCGCGAGGGAAAGGGTATGAAGGACGGTCTGATGTGGTTTTGTGATGACTGTAATCACAAACTACACGAAACCTATTTTGAACTTACCAACATCGAAAAGGATTTTTTACCACGTTTTCGAGAGTTTTATGGCAGTAAATCCCTGAGAACATGTGATCATTGCGGAACAGTTATGCAGGCGGATGAACGTTTTGTCTAACCAATGGGTTTATTTGTATAAACTTCACATGTTTACTTTACTATTATTTTCATTTCAAATTTTGTTATCAAACGCTGAAACCGCAACTATGAGTAACGAACCTAAGCGAGAAATCGCCATTTTTGCCTCAGGGTGTTTCTGGGGGACGGAGTATTACATGAAACGAGCAGAGGGGGTCATTTCTACGGAAGTTGGCTACATCGGCGGACACGTAGAAAACCCCAGTTATCGTCAGGTTTGCACCGGAACGACAGGCCACGCTGAGGCTGTGCGCGTCGTTTATGATCCGTCAAAAACAGACTACGAAACGTTGTGTCGGTTGTTTTTTGAAACCCATGACCCAACCCAACTCAATCGTCAAGGTCCGGATGTTGGAACGCAGTACCGATCTGCTGTTTTTGTTCTTGATGACGAACAGCGCAAAATAACTGAAAAGCTGGTGCGCAAGCTCATCGACCAGGGGCTTCAGGTGGTAACCGAAGTCAATGAAGCCAAGGAGTTCTATGTTGCGGAAGACTACCATCAAGATTATTACGACAACAAAGGTGGAACACCTTATTGTCATTCGTATACCAAACGCTTTAACGATTAACGTTTTGACTCAATATTTACGCACATTCCGATTTCTTTTTCTGTTTGCCTTTTTCCCTTTTTCGGGTTTTGCTCAATCGTATGGATTGGTCATCCATGGCGGTGCGGGTAGTATCACAGAAGATCGGTTAGGGGAACGGGAGGAAGAATACCGAAAGGCGCTAACCACTGCTATTGAGCACGGCTACAACTTACTTGACAAGGGCGCAGATGCCGTTGCGGTGGTCGCTGAGGTCATTTCAATTCTTGAAGATGACCCTCATTTTAACGCCGGTAAAGGAGCTGTGGCTAATTCTGAAGGTGACATTTTTCACGATGCCTCCATCATGCGGGGGAGTGATTTATTTGCGGGTGCTGTTGCATCGATGTTTGGTCCAAAAAATCCCATTACCGTTGCAGAAGCAGTGATGACAAAATCGCCTCATGTACTGCTTTGTGGTGAAGGTGCCGAATTATTTGCAGAAAATCAAGATATATATTTTCTAAATCAAGAGGAACGAAAAGAGTACCTAAACGCTGTGCCCAAGCGAAAAACCTCCGATAAAAAAGGAACTGTTGGTTGTGTGGTGCTCGACAAGAATGGCGACTTGGCTGCGGGAACATCAACCGGTGGAACATCTAAAAAACTGCCTGGTAGAATAGGAGATAGCCCCATTATTGGAGCAGGTACGTGGGCAGATAACCGAAGCTGTGCGGTTAGTGCAACTGGAGACGGTGAATACTTTATTCGTACGGCAGCAGCCAGTTATGTTGGTCAAATAATGCGGTTGTTAGATGCAGATATCCACACAGCATTGGAAATGGTTATCGGCGACATAGACGACTTAGGCGGTCAAGGCGGGCTTATCGCCATTGATAAAAATGGTGTTGTGGGCTGGGACTTTAATACCGAAGGAATGTTTCGTGCAGCAAAGACATCAGCCATACCTTTGCGCGTAGAATTATATAAGCCGTAACATGACCATTAAGACCGTTGATTTTGTTAAAAGCAGTACAAATCTCAACCAATGTCCGGAAGCTAAAAAACCAGAGTTTGCTTTTATTGGCCGCTCCAACGTTGGTAAAAGCTCTCTCATCAACATGCTTTGTCAACGAAATAAATTGGCAAAGACGTCGACGCGACCAGGTAAAACCCAATTAATCAATCACTTTGAGGTCAACAACGAATGGTATTTGGTAGACTTACCAGGTTACGGTTATGCTAAGGTGAGTAAGGACAAGCGTCGTGTGTTTAAAGGGATGATGCTAAATTATTTAGAAGGCCGAAGTACGCTGGTCAATACATTTGTACTAATCGACAGCAGGCACGACCCTCAGGCAGTTGATCTCGATTTTCTTCGTTGGATGGGGGAGAAGGGATTACCATTCGCCATCGTTTTTACCAAAACCGATAAATTAGGTAAAACAAAGGTACAAGCCAATATTGCAAAATATCGGCGTACGCTCGCTAAGGAATGGGAAGAATTACCACCCATTTTTTTTACGTCCGCAACCGAGAAGACTGGTCGCGAAGATGTGCTGGATTATCTTGCGGAATGCTTAAATACCGTTGCGGATAGCGGAATGTGAATTACCGGCCAAGCCGTTCTTTAAAAAAGTCCCCTAATACGTCCGTCTTCATCGATATCCATATGGAGTGATGCCGGTTCTCCGGGCAGTCCCGGCATGCGCATCATTGCTCCAGTGATGGGAACAAGAAATCCGGCACCAGCTGCTATCTCGATATCGCGAATGGTTAGCGTAAACTCTTTTGCACGGCCAAGTTTTTTGGGATCGTCGGAAAAACTATACTGCGTTTTTGCAATGCATATGGGACTTTCATTGAGGTCAAGCGCATCGATCAAACGCAATGCCTTTACAGCATCGCTGCCGTATTCCACGCGTTCAGCACCGTAAATCGTTTTTGCAACCGCTTCAATCTTTTCCTTTACGGGTTGCTTCCAGTCGTAAACGGGTTTGAAATTGTTTTGCTGTTTATTGCAAGCACGCACAACAGCATACGCCAATTCTTTGCCACCATCACCGCCATTTGCCCATACATTCGACGCGATGGCTTCAACACCCAAAGCAGCACAGTGGTCGATGATTGCTTGCGTTTCTTCTTCACTGTCATGAACAAATGTATTGATGCCAACAACCACGTTTAATCCAAACGACTTAATGTTTTCCAAGTGTTTGTCTAAGTTCTCAAACCCACGTGTGAGGTAGTCAATGCTTGGGTTACTGAGTTCCGTTAACGGCATGCCACCGTGGTATTTTAGTGCGCGAACCGTAGCAACAACAACAACAGCTTTAGGTCTTAATCCGGCGCTGACACACTTAATATCTAAGAATTTTTCTGCGCCTAAATCCGCACCAAAACCAGCTTCGGTAACCGCATACTCGGCCAACGACATACCCATTTTAGTAGCAATTACTGAGTTGGTGCCTTGTGCTATATTGGCAAATGGTCCACCGTGAATAATGGCCGGTGTTCCTTCTAACGTTTGAACTAAGTTGGGCTTAATGGCGTCTTTTAGTAAGACAGACATGGCGCCTTCCGCTTTTAAGTCACGGGCATAAATGGGTTGTTTGTCGTAAGTGAATCCAACGAAAATATTCCCTAAACGCCGCTTCAAATCGCTGCGATCGCTAGACAAGCACAAAATGGCCATAACCTCTGATGCGGCGGTGATATCAAAACCGGTCTGCCGCATCACGCCGTTGGCTGTACCTCCCATGCCAACTACGATTTGACGCAGTGCCCGGTCGTTCACATCCATCACACGCTTCCAAACCACTGTGCGTGGGTCGATGCCTAAGTTGTGTTTTTTGCTTTGTATGTTGTTGTCAATGAGTGCACTTAACAGGTTGTGCGCCTTTTCAATAGCAGCAAAATCACCGGTAAAGTGGAGGTTTATGTCTTCCATGGGGAGTACTTGTGATCGACCACCACCGGCAGCTCCACCCTTCATACCAAACACGGGCCCCAACGAAGGTTCACGCAATACGGCAACTGTTTTCTTTCCTATCTTAGCTAACCCTTGAGCGAGTCCGATCGACATGGTCGTTTTACCTTCTCCCGCCGGCGTTGGGGAAATGGCGGTTACCAAAATGAGGTTGCTTTTACGTGCTTTTAATGAGTCAATGAGATGGAGTGGCAGCTTGGCTTTGTCGTGGCCATAGGGTATGTATGCCGTTTCGTCTATGTTCAGTTGTGCGGCAATATCGCGGATGTGAAGCGGTGTTACCGAGCGGGCAATGTCTATGTCGTTCATGTGCTTGAATTTTGAACCACAAATGTAAATGTGGAAGTTTGTTTTGCGCATCAAAACCCGCCAAATTATTGCTACATTTGCGCCACAACAAAACCCTTTTTATGTCTCATATCACCATAGGGCCGGATATTAAATTGACAGCCCGCGACCTAACGCCTGCACTTTATGGCTCTGTTCAGTTAACAATTACCGATGACGCTCGTCAACGTGTAGAAGCCGGAAGAGCTTATTTGGAGTCGGCCATAACCAAATCAAAAACACCGATATACGGAATCAACACGGGGTTTGGTTCGCTTTGTAATGTGCAAGTTAATGATGATGAGTTGGCTCAGTTGCAAGAAAATTTGGTGGAGTCGCATGCGTGTGGAATGGGTGATCAAATAGAACCGGCACTTGTGCGCATCATGCTTATTTTAAAAATTCAATCGTTGTGTTACGGTCATTCGGGCGTGCAATGGCGTACCGTAGAACAGTTAAAAACGTTTGTTGATCGCGATATTTTACCGGTTGTTTACGAATCTGGTAGCCTTGGAGCATCAGGTGATTTAGCGCCATTAGCCCACATTGCGTTGGCTATGATGGGCAAAGGTGAGGTGGTTTATAAAGGTAAGCAGCAGCCAACAGCCGATGTGCTTTCTAAAGAAAATATTTCCCCTATTCAATTGGTGTCGAAAGAAGGGTTGGCGTTGCTCAACGGAACGCAGTTTATGTCTGCTTACCTTACCGCTGCCACAATTTTATCTGCACGAATGTTGTACCAAGCTGACCTATTGGCGGCATTGTCACTCGAGGCGTTTGACGGTCGTCCAGAACCTTTCTGCGACCCCGTTCATCGTGTAAGGCCACACGCCGGTCAGCGTCTTACAGCAGCGCGAATTACAGAAATGCTGGAGGGCAGTAAGCGCATCAGTCGGTTAAAACAACACGTCCAAGACCCGTATTCGTTCCGCTGTGTTCCCCAGGTTCACGGTGCGAGTAAAGACACCCTTCGCTTTGTGATGCAAACGCTGCATACCGAAATTAATGCTGTTTCCGACAACCCTACACTGTTTCCCGATGAAGACTTGGTAGTTTCTGCGGGGAATTTTCACGGACAGCCATTGGCATTGGCGCTGGATTACCTCGCCATTGCAATGGCAGAGATTGGCAGTATTTCTGAGCGACGAACGTATCTCTTGGTAAGTGGTCAACGAGGACTCCCGCCGTTTTTGTCGCCCAACCCTGGATTGAACTCAGGATTGATGATCGCACAGTACACGGCAGCTTCATTGGTTAGTAAAAACAAACAGTTGTGTACTCCAGCATCGGTGGATTCCATTACCAGCAGCAACGGACAAGAAGACCACGTGAGTATGGGTGCCAATGCGGCCGTAAAACTGCTCGATGTGCTTCACAATCTCGAAGGTGTGCTTGCCATTGAATTGCTCAATGCTGCTCAAGCCATGCATTTTGACGACGAGCAGACGTCTCCGTTTTTGGATGCTGTATGGCGTTCGTTTCGAGACGATGTGTCGTACATGGAAAACGACCGCATTCTATATCGCGATATGGACGCTTCACGCCGATTCCTAAGTCAGCTTTCCATCGACGATGAACTGCTTTGGAACCTAGGCCATGAATAGAAGATACCTCCTTTTGGGTACGGGTAATGTTGCCTGGCATTTGGCACATGGCCTTAATGATACAGATGTCTCTATTTGGGGACGAAACACAGATAAGGCTAAGTCCATCGCGCAATCGGCAAACATTCGCATGACATCTACCGTGGAAGATTGCGATAACCTTACGGTTTTTTTTGCGGTAAACGACGATTCTATTCAGGACTTAAGTACTCGTTTCTCATTTGTTGATGCCACAGCGGTTCACCTTTCTGGTTCTCTATCTATAAATGCTTTGAAAGCAAAAAAGAAAATGGTGATGTGGCCGGTGTCTTCATTGGTGACAGGAGAGAGCCAAGATTTAACTGCCTTTCCGTGGGTCATACAGGGCAATTATTCCGATCACCTCCCGTCATTTTCATTCTTTTCGGTAAACGATGATTTGAGTAGGAGACGGTTTCATCTTGCCGCAACAGTACTCAATAATTTTATCCACCAAATGGGCGTTATGGTACAAGACGTAATTGAAGATGCGCCGGATGGTCTGTACAATACACTTTTGCACCAAACCGTGCAACGGATGATGCGCAACGATGCCGAAACATTACAAACAGGTCCCGCAAAGCGAAACGATCGGGAAAGTATAGCCAATCATTTGGAATTGCTGCACAACCATAACGACCTAAAAGATGTTTATTCCCTATTTACAACCATAATTAAAACGCGTTACGGGCATGAATTATAAACAGATTTTACCGCAAATTAGCAGTTTGCTTCTAGACGTAGACGGCGTGCTCACCGATGGAAACGTCTATTTTGAGGGTAACGGTGAAGCACGTCGAAAGCTCTTTACCAAAGATAGCTTTGCCATACAGTTTGCCATACGCCAAGGGTTGCGCGTTGGTGTTGTTACCGGAGGCAGTGGAGCCGGTTTGATAGAGCCGTTTCGCCAGTTGGGAATGACCGACATCTATACCAATGCATCGGATAAGCTCGATGCATTAAACGACTTTACTGCCATTTACGACATCGATCCACAAACCATTGCGTATATGGGCGATGATCTTCCCGACTACGGCATCATGCAACGTGTTGGATTATCAGCCTGTCCCGCCGATGCGTCGCCTTACATTCGTGAACGCGTCAACTATGTTTCCCCAAAGTGCGGTGGAGAAGGCGCTGTTCGCGATATTATAGAGCAATGGCTGCGGGAAAAAGATTTGTTTGATCATCCGGATAAATGGACATGGTAATGACGCTTTGGTTATCCGTATTTCGTTGGAAAAATTTGCTCATTACAGTAGCACTATTATTCGCCTTTCGCTTGGGTGTGAATGAAGCGTTTGGATTTCCATCTGCTTTGTCTTTCGGGATGTTTTTATTGGCCGTGCTTTCAACGATTACCATCATGGCTGCTGGCTATCTGATGAACGATATTTACGATCGCGCCACGGACGCGTTCAATCGCCCGGAACGGTCAAAGATCTTTAATCGATACACGGAAGAGACATTGTTCAATATCGCGCTCTACTTGTCTGCCTTTGGTATTTTGGTAGGTGGCGGATTGGCATGGCACATCGATAAATGGCTCTACACCGGATTCCCAGTAATTACCGTTCTGTTGCTTTATCAATACGCACAGCGTTGGAAGCGCCAGCCGCTGATTGGAAATGCGGTAATTGCTTTTTTAGCTGGCCTTGTTGTGATTACTCTTTTAGCATACGATGTGTTGCCATCGCTGTTGGAAGATCCCAAAACGCAAGAGCGTTACGGTGGTATTGTGTACATCTATTTGGTCTTTGCCGGATTTGCCTTCTACACCACATTAATACGCGAACTCATTAAAGATATTGAGGACATCAATGGCGACCGAAAAGCCGGTTACCGCACTTTACCTATTGTTTGGAACGAGCGCGGTGTTCGTTTTTTGGCCTTTATTCTGTTGCTGGTATTTGCCATTTTCTTTGGTCGTTTCACCCAAATGATGGTGGGCGAGCAAAACCCCACATGGCCATTTATGCTGGGGGTTTTTGTTCTTAGTGTGGTTGTATTGTGGATATTGCGCCCCGGAGAACGCAAGGTAAATTACCGTTTGGCGCAAAACGTACTAAAGGGATTGATGGCCTACGGAATATTGCTCATTCCCATTTTTTCACTCATCGCATAACCTACAATAGATTGTAATGATTCCAACACATATTGATGTATTGCTGGCGTCTGCATCCCCAAGAAGACAAGAGCTACTCAGCAATATGGGCATTGTCTTTTCCATTGTAAAACATCGTGCAGATGAAACTTTTCCGCCGGAGTTGCCACCTTCTGAAGTGGCTGAGTACATAGCCAACCAAAAGGCGGACAGTCTTAGCGAATCACTTCGGCAAAATCAATTGCTCATTGCCTCAGATACAGTGGTGTGTTTAGACGATACCATTTTAGGGAAGCCAAATAATGAAGAAGAGGCAACGGCTATGCTGCGCAGGCTTTCCGAAAAATCACACCTGGTCTACACCGGAGTATCGTTGCGGCTAAATAACCGTTCGCTTTCGTTCACCGAGGAAACAACCGTTTACTTAAACGCAATGACCGAAGGAGAAATAAACCGTTATGTACGCTCCGCTGAACCATACGATAAAGCTGGTGGTTATGCCATACAAGAATGGGTAGGGATAGCAAAAATAGAACGCATTGAAGGCAGTTACACCAACGTGGTAGGGTTGCCAACTGCCCAATTACACAAAACGATTAAAACGTTCGTTGACGAATTAAATGAGATGTCTTAAACATGCAATGTGAAATTATAACCATAGGTGACGAGATTCTGATTGGTCAAATTGTTGACACGAATTCTTCATGGCTCGGACGCACCCTAAACTCGGAGGGAATAGACATCCATCAAGTACGGAGCATACGCGATGAGCCTGAGGATATTCACAACGCGCTTGACGACTTGCATGAGCTCACGGAGTTGGTCGTGCTCACAGGTGGTTTGGGGCCAACCCGCGACGATAAAACAAAGGCGTCGTTGGCATCTTATTTTGGAGTTGAGCTGGTGCACCACCCCGATGTAGAGGCGCACATAGAATCGATATTTGCTCGATTTAACCGCAACGTCAACAAGCTTAACAGATCACAAGCTTGGCTTCCCGCCAATTGTACACCACTGTTTAACGAGAAAGGAACCGCTCCAGGAATGCTTTTTCAGAACCACAACCGCTGGTATGTCTCTCTGCCCGGTGTGCCCTACGAAATGAAGCATCTCATTGAAGACAAAATGTTGCCCTTGTTGAAGAAAAAGGTTACCATTAACAAGGTATTGGTGCACCGTACATTGCTTACTCAGGGTGTGCCTGAAAGTATTTTGGCCGAAAAATTAGAAGCATTTGAAGACGCACTTCCGCAGCATTTATCTTTAGCGTATTTGCCTTCTCCCGGAAGAGTGCGCTTGCGCATCACCGGACGAGGACCAAAGAACAGTGGAATTGAAACATTGCTCGACGAGAATTTTGACGTCCTCAAGGAAGCGTTGCAGTCAATTGTGTACGGTGAAGGCGACGACGAAATGGAAGAAATTGTTGGCAAAGCCCTGCGTAATGCCGGACAAACAGTAGGTGTAGCAGAGAGTTGTACGGGTGGTTACATTTCTCATCTTCTCACCAGAGTACCCGGAAGTTCAGATTACTTTAAAGGCAGCTTATTGACGTATTCCAACGACCTAAAACAATCCATACTCGATGTTTCGGAGAGCGACCTGATATCTCACGGTGCGGTAAGCAAACCGGTAGTTGAGCAAATGGCCTTTAAAGCAGCAGAGGTTTTGGGAACGAATTACGCCCTGTCTACCTCAGGCATTGCCGGTCCCGGTGGCGGTAGTCCGGAAAAGCCGGTAGGTCTGGTTTGGATTGGTTTAGCGGGCCCCAATGGCGTAAAAAGCGCCCAGTTTCAATTCAATGGAGATCGAGAGCGCATCATTCGTAAAACCGCGTTGACCGCGTTGGATATGTTGCGAAGAGAGTTGGAAATAGACAGCCGTAATTAACCCTTATCATTTACTTTTGCCCACATGTTAGGACTAAAGCTACCCACTGATCCGCGATGGGTAAATATTGCGGAAAAAAACATTGAAGAAATACTGACTGATCACGCCTATTGCGAGCAAAAGGCAGCTTCTACAGCGATTTCTCTTATCGTTACATACCCGGAACACCATGATTTGGTTCGCGAAATGTCGGCATTGGCACGAGAAGAAATGAGCCATTTTGAAATGGTGTTTAAAAAAATAGAGCAGAGAGGGTACACGTTGGGACGCGAGCGAAAGGATGAATACGTCAACCGATTGCAACGTTTTTTCCCAAAAACACCAGATCGTAATCTGCGGTTGATTCATCGCTTGTTGATTGCCGCATTGATTGAAGCCCGGTCTTGCGAACGATTTAAAGTGATATCAGAGCACATCAACGACAAGGAACTAGCTGACTTTTACCGGAAGCTTATGATTAGTGAGGCAAATCACTACACACTATTCATTAAGTTGGCACGTCAATACGGAAGCAGAGAAGAGGTAGACGGCATGTGGAAATCCCTTCTCGATTATGAAGCCGATGTCATCAAAGATTTTGGAAACAAAGAACACATCCACGGATAATTTTTCACACAAGAAATCTAAACCATTCAACATGAAAGAAACTGCACTTACCCAATTACATAAAGAGTTAGGCGCGAAAATGGTTCCCTTTGCAGGATACACCATGCCGGTTCAATACTCAGGACTTACCCAGGAGCACCTTGCAGTGCGCAATGCTGCCGGTTTGTTTGATGTATCGCATATGGGCGAATTTTTTGTTAAAGGCCCCGAAGCTGAAGCTCTGGTACAGTACGTCACGTCAAATGACGTTACTAAACTCACTGTTGGGAAAGTGCAATATTCGTATTTACCCAACGAAACGGGCGGAATTGTTGACGATTTACTCGTGTATAAACTCAACAACGATGAGTTTTTACTGGTGGTCAATGCCTCCAATTTGGAAAAAGACTTTAACTGGATAAAGTCTCACAACCGCTTTGACGCAACCCTTACAGATCGCTCCGATCAAATGTCGCTTCTTGCTCTCCAAGGGCCTAAAGCAATTGCAATATTGGCTGAATTGACCAACGTTGATTTAGATGACATTCCCTACTACAATTTTAAATTGGGTGAGGTTGCAGGCATTAAAAACGTTATCATATCAAATACCGGTTACACAGGTGCCGGCGGGTTTGAACTCTACATCGCCAATGAAGATGCGGAAACGCTTTGGAACGCGTTGATGGATGCCGGTGAAGACTTTGGAATGCTCCCTGCCGGTTTAGGTGCACGTGATACGCTGCGTTTGGAAAAAGGGTTTTGCCTTTACGGCAACGATATAGACGATACCACTTCGCCACTGGAAGCCGGACTTGGTTGGGTGACCAAACTGCAAACAGACTTTGTAGGGCGCGATGTTATTGCTAACCTAAAGGAGCAAGGCATACGTCGTCGCTTGGTTGGTTTCACCATGTTGGATCGCGGCATTCCTCGTCAGGGATATCCCATTCTTAATGCCGAGGGAGAAACCATCGGTATTGTGACCAGTGGAACGCAGTCGCCATCAGTGAATAAAGCAATCGGTATGGGTTATGTAGATGTTGCCTACAAATCTGTAGACACGGAGATTTTCATTCAAGTTCGCAAAAAACAACTCAAGGCAATTGTTGTAAAGACCCCGTTCCTGTAGACTTCTGAACAAGAAAGCTGTCATATACGCCCTCGTATCGGTTGTTGCCTTTGCGGTGATGAATCTGAGCGTAAAGTTTTTGCCGCACATTTCTTTTGTGGAATTGGTGTGGTTTCGCTCGCTTATCTCTCTGGTAATAACCGTTACATATCTCAGAACAATTCGCGTATCGGTATGGGGAACACATAAAAAGCTTCTATACTTACGCGGGTTATTTGGGGTTACTGCGCTTAGTCTGTTTTTTTATACCCTACAGAAATTACCCTTGGCAACCGCCATTACGTTGCAATATCTCTCTCCCATATTCACGGCCTTGTTTGCTGTATTGTTTTTAGGAGAAACAGTGCGGAGACTCCAATGGCTTTACTTTGCCGTTGCGTTTGCGGGTATCCTCGTATTGCGGGGCAGTGCTGATGGCATTACTTGGGGTATTTTTTTCGCTGGTGTGGCATCAGCTGCCCTTGCCGGTGCAGCGTATACGGTAATCAGTAAGCTTAAAAATCGCGAGCATCCCGTAGTAGTTGTGTTCTACTTTCCATTGGTGGCCATACCAGTAATGAGCTTATTTCTGCCGGGTGTATGGGTTACCCCCAAGGGGGTTGATTGGTTGTTTATTTTGTTGATGGGGGTATCAACACAGTTTGGACAGGTGTACCTTACCAAAGCCTATCAGGCAGAAGATGCAAGTAAGATAGCCATATTTAAGTATCTGGGGGTAATATTTGGTTTGGGCTTTGACCTACTGCTTTTCCAAATCACCCATTCATTTGGCGTGTTCATAGGAATTTCACTGGTTTTATTTGGCGTTATTTTGCAGGTGCTACAAAAAAAGAAGTAGTGTTGTTGTGTAGCCATTTTTGTTGTAGTTTTGCAAACTGTAAAACAAACGAATGATCAACCACTGGCAAGGGTTGTGGATGTTGACATTCGGGAACAAATTTTAAAACAGCTCGTCATGGACAGCATCATTTCCTACGTACAAGACCAGTACATCGAGAAAAAAGAATTACCCGACTTTTCTTCGGGAGACACCATCACCGTGTATTACCAAATTCGTGAAGGCGAAAAAGTTCGTACTCAGTTTTTCCGCGGCATCGTATTGCAGCGTCGCGGTACCGGTGCAACAGAAACATTTACCATTCGTAAAATGAGTGGTAATGTTGGTGTTGAGCGTATTTTCCCGGTTAATTCACCGGCCATCGAACGCATTGAAATCAATAAACGCGGTAGTGTTCGTCGTGCACGAATTTTTTACCAACGCGAACGCACCGGAAAATCTGCTCGTATTCGCGAAAAGAGAAAATAGTCCTTTGTGCTATACCTATAAAAAACCGGC
>SKIJ01000079.1 GCA_007116495.1 Cryomorphaceae bacterium
ATGGCCGGGAATGACGTTTTGCTGTTTGCGGAAGATGTTCCCAAAGCCATTGCTATGTTTAAAAAGGCATTGAAAGACGGGAGAATTACCGAAGCGCAAATCAACGATCGGGTAAGGCGAATATTGATGGCCAAAGAGTGGGTAGGGTTGAATGATTATCAACCCATAGCCACCAAGAATCTGTATAAGGATTTGCATTCTGTTCGGGCACAGCAACTGAAGCGCCAAGCATTTGAGCACGCAGTAACATTGGTAAAAAATACAAGTAAGACCGTTCCCATTCAGTATTTAGAAGACAAGCGGGTGGCTATTGTTACTGCAGGAAACGATGTCAATGAAGACCTTTGGCGTGACATGAAACTGTATCAACCGGTTGACCACTATCGTTTGTATACTCAAAATGCCGATGAATTATTGCGTATGCTGGCCGGTTACGACAAGGTTGTTTTTGCCGTTTACACCTCTAATGCCAGTCCGTGGAAGTCGTATAAATACGCCGCTTATGTCAAGAATTTCGCCGGATTTTTGGGAAAGCAAAACAATTTTATTCTGACGGTATTTGGCAATCCATACGGATTGATGGATTTTCCGCAGGCTAATTTGGCACAATCAATCGTTGTTTCCTATCAAAATGATCCCGATGCAGCTTCCATAACTGCTCAGATTCTTTATGGCGCCAAAACAGCAAAGGGCAAACTTCCGGTAAGCGCTGGAGATTTATGGCCTGCGAAAATGGGGTTTCGTATTCGCAGTACTAGCAGACTTCAATACGGGCTGCCGGAAGACGTAGGTCTTGATGGGCAAATGCTAAAACGCATCGACAAAGAAGTGAATTCTGCTATTGCTGATATGGCGACTCCCGGTGCGCAAGTGCTGGTCGCCAGAAGTGGAAAGGTTGTTTACCACAAAGCTTACGGTCATCACACTTACGATAAGGACAGACCGGTTGATCTATTTGACCTTTACGACGTTGCCAGCATCACAAAAATTGCATCGACCGTACCCGCATTAATGAGACTTACCGATCAAAGGCGATTTGACCTCGACGGGACGTTGGGTACGCACCTTCCACAGGTGAAGGGAACGAACAAAGAACATCTGAAGATTCGCGAAATACTGTCCCATCAAGCAGGGTTGGTGTCATGGATACCATTTTACGTAAAAACCGTGGTTAACGGGAAGGGAAACCCCGATGTATATCACAATGAGCGGAGCTTCAAATACAATAGGCAAGTAGCCGACAACATGTACATCATGAACAGTTATCGAGACACAATTTTTAAAACCATCAATCAATCCAATACCAAACCTGAGCAAGGCTACAAGTACAGCGACTTAGGATATTACTATTTTCAAGACATCATCGAAAGAGAAATGCGCATGACGTTAGACGAATTTGTTACCGGTACTTTCTACGAACCCATTGGCGCTCACCGCATGCGATTCATGCCGCGAAAACACTTTTCTCTAGAAGAAATTGTTCCTACGGAAAGAGATTTAACCTTTCGCGGACAATTATTACATGGCCACGTGCACGATCAAGGCGCTGGTATGATGGGGGGGGTAGCCGGTCATGCCGGATTATTTTCCAATGCCAACGACTTGGCAAAGCTCATGCAATTGTACTTAAATCGCGGCTCTTACGGTGGTGAGCAGTATATCGATTCGTTAACCGTGGATGAATTTACGCGCTGTCAGTATTGCGAAGACAACAACAACCGCAGAGGAGCGGGGTTTGACAAGCCTCAGCTTGAGGGTAATGGGCCAACTTGTGGTTGTTTGTCCATGAATAGTTACGGTCATTCAGGATTTACCGGAACACTAGCTTGGGTGGATCCCGACGAAGAAATCATCTTTATATTTTTGTCGAACCGCGTTCACCCATCTGCCGAAAACACGAAACTGCTTTCCAAATCAACCCGTACCAATATTCAGCAAATCATATACGATTCCATTATTGAACATTACATGCTATGATCAAACATCTTTTTACCGTTACAATGGCGCTAATAGTGGGGCATTCCTACGCGCAACAATTAGACGTCGTCTATTACAACAATGGTGAAGTTCACGCCATGGGTGAGCTCAAAAATGACAGACGCCATGGAACTTGGATAACCATCGACGAAAAGAGAAATGTGAAGGAACAGGCAGATTACAGTGATGGTGAATACCATGGAACTGTAAGATTGTACAATTCAAGGGGTAACCTAGTGGAGTTGACCACATACGACATGGGCGAACGCAATGGATTATACGAAAAATATTCTTCTAATGGCAACATTAGAGAACGAGGAAATTACGAGAAAGGCAAGAAGCACGGTGAATACACTTGGTTTTTTGACAACGGTGTACGTGCAACGACCTACTTTTATAATCACGGAGTTATTGAAGGAGATATAACTGCTTACGATAAAGACGGAAATGTTAAGTCCATTACGTCATTTAAAAATAATACCATGCACGGCTCCTACAAAGAGTTTTATCCCGATGGCAATATGAAGATATCCGGTAAATACAAAAATGGTGAAAAAAGCGGCACTTGGAAAAACTATGATGTAGAGGGTAAGGTTACCTCTTCTGAAAAACACTAATATGCCACAAACTAAAGCCATCATTGTAGGAGCCGGAGTTGCCGGATTGGCCACTGCCTTGCGATTGAGAGGTGAGGGCTATGATGTTGAGGTTTTTGAGGCGGCCAATCATCCCGGTGGTAAAATGGGGGAGTGGACATCCAAAGGCTATCGTTTTGATACCGGACCGTCTTTGTTTACGCTGCCTCGTTTGGTCGAACAAACCATTACCACAGTCCACACCAAAACCACCGATTATTTTAATTACGACAAGCACCCTACGGCTTGTACGTATTTCTGGGAAGATGGCACAGAGCTTATCGCTCAAGGACAGGTTGATGCCTTTTCCCAAAAAGCAGCAGAGGTCCTCGAAGGAAACGCTCAAACCATAGAAAAATATTTCCATGAAGCGGCCGATATGTACCAGACGACCCGAGGTGTTTTTCTCGAGCGCTCACTACATCGCTGGCAAACGTATTTGACCAGAGACGTGTGGAAGGCCATTCCCAAATTGCCTTCGCTTGGATTGTTTTCCAGTCTGCACGAACGAAATAAAAAGCGACTGGGCAATAACGATAAATTGGTACAGTTGTTTGACCGATTTGCCACCTACAATGGCTCAAGTCCATACCTTACCCCGGGCATCATGCAGATGATTTGTCATTTGGAACACGGCATCGGAACATTCTATCCGCAAGG
>SKIJ01000099.1 GCA_007116495.1 Cryomorphaceae bacterium
ACCACTATGCCCAATTTATCATTGGCAAAACGATCTCCCCACACAATGGAGCCATTATATGTTCCATTTTGTGAACGCTGGTTGTATCCACCGGCAGCGCTAAAGTTAAGCATTTTCTTTTCCGGTGCAGTGCGGGTGACGAAGTTGATGCTTCCGCCTATGGCGTCACCTTCAATGTCGGGCGTTAATGATTTTGACAACTGAACATATTGAATCATTTCAGATGGAATGGCGTCTAGTGGCGTAGAGCGTTCACCAAATACGTTGGCGCTGGGTAATCTGGTGCCATTATAAAGAGTCGATGACCAAGCGTAAGGCGTGCCGCGAACCGATACCTGGTTGGCTTCACCGTGATAGCGATTGACAGATACGGCCGGTAAACGCTGAACGGCCTCGGCTGCATTGCGATCCGGCAGTTTACCAATGGCGTCTGAGGCCAGAACATCCATGATCTGAGTTGACGACTTCTTAATCATAATGGCTTTTCTTTGAGAAGGCGCCATGGTGCCTTTTACAACAACCTCATTTAACTGGTCGTCTGCTACATTGAGCTGAAGAGTTCCAATTTCTGTAACTTCCCCAGATTTAACGTTTACTGTTTGTTCAACAGATTCAAATCCAATGTAGTAAATCTTGATGGTTACACTGCCCTCATCGATATTTGAAATGCGAAACATTCCCACATCATTGGACGTTGCTCCATGGTTTGTGCCTTCTATGACAATATTGGCACCCGGTAAAAATACGGATCCATCGGTAATTCTTCCCGAAATGGTTCCCTTGTTTTGTGCGCTGATCAATCCAACTTGAAGTGTTAGAAATAATACCAGCAATCGAGTAATTCGCTTGTGCATGACAATTGGTTTTTAAATTTTCGGCAAACGTATTCCTTTGTCATTGCTGTGCACAACCGAATGGTCTGAGAAGGACGTCCGTATAAAATACAAACTTCTAATGAACTGACTTTGAATAATTAACCCCCTTTTACCAAATTGTGAATTTGTATTAACCTTCTGTTAACGTCTCGCGCTCGCGAAAGGCTTTCGGTGTGGTTCCGGTCAGTTCTTTAAAATACTTGTTAAAGGTGGATTTTGATTTAAAACCACTTGCAAAACACACATGTAATAAATTACCATCAAATTGACCGTTACGCATCAAGCGCATCGCTTCTTTAATCCTCAAGCCATTGATGTAGTGATAGAAGTTGGTGTTGAGGTCTACGTTTAGTATTTCTGTGAGATGGTGCTTTGGGATGTCGATCATTTTTGCTAATTCCTCTAGGGTAAGCTGCGCATTCAAATAGGGCTTTTCACGTATCACGATATCGGTTAACTTCCCTGAAATGGCCTTACGTTCACTATCCCCAAGTTTTGAATGCGCATAGACTTTACGCTGCGCTTCCATTTGTCGTTGCTTTTCTGCTCGAAGCGCTTCTTGAAGTAAGCTAAGCGCTCTTTTTTGTGCTCTCGCTCGTTCGATCAAAATAAAAACAAGCAACAGGCAAATGGCTAAATACCAAATAATTCTTCCGGGCATTTGCGGCCACAAGGAATGAGATAAACCAAGTACACCAGGAATGTACAGCAAACAGGCTATACCAGTAATGATTCGCTTTTTGTGTAGATCAATCTTCGATGCAAAGGTTTTTGACGTTAAAATATACGTGGCATATAAAAAACCAGACAATGCCGTTACGATAAAAACAACAAGGTGGTAATGATCGAGCAGTACGAGTTTATCTAATGCGTAAACGGCATATAGCACATAGGCATTGACCATAAAAACTAGTAAAAAGGGAACGTAGTGCCATAAATCATTTCTTGAAATAATGATTTTTTTATTTTTAGAAATGTGTTTATTTTGGAAGTATTGATACAACAATGGCCCATATAATAATGAAAATGCACCGTGAAGTTTTTCATACTGAACACCACCATTAAATACAGATAATAAAACAGCTTTATAAATCAAATGCACCATAAGGACACCCAGAATGATGTCCAAATACGGAATGTTGATTTCTTCTTTGATAAAAAAGCGAATCAGCAATAAGGTAAAAATCGACTGAAAAACGATAGGAATTAATACTGTTTCCATCTTTGCTTTATTTTATAGTTATGCGTTTAAAAGACTAAACAACAGTGTCTTGATTAGAGTCGTTTTGCCTAAGTAAAATAAAGCAGCAAATGTTATCCTTGATTTAAGTAAGGATTATGAAAACGCCAACGCCTTTGGGGGAAAAATCAAAAATGCACAACCACACCTACGCCATTACCAGCAAACGCAAGGTTAATTTGGGATCGCCTTCGCATAGCGCTTTGCAGTCCTGAGTTGTACGTTTCTAAGGCTTGTTTTGCTTTTCGTGAATAAGCAGTCGCAACAGGGAAGGAAGCAATCACCAACCCAGCTCCCAAACTACCAACAATCAGGTTTACATCATCGCCACGTAGCATATTTCCAAGTTCCCAACCTACTAAAAAAGCACCTGTAAAACTCAAAACATTCGATAAATTTCGGCTGCTACGTGCCGATCGCATCTGATTGTAGGCAACCGGGTTGGTCTCCATTATTTTAATGGCTCTGGATAGAGAGATTCGTTTTCCATTTATATAGTAATCGTAACTCCCTAAAGATCCTTTCATGGATATTGAATCTGAAATAGTCTGTGCAAAGGAAATTGTTGTAGAAAACAACAAGACTGTTAAAATGGTGAACGTTATACGCATTACTGTTAATTTATATTAAATTGGCAAATAATCCAAGAGCACAAAGTGTTAAAATATCCTCAAAGGCATTGCCTTTTGGAAATCGTGACCCCCGTATCAATGATGCATCCAACGCCAATTTGTCCGTTGAAAGATTTCTGTGAAAAATAATTTAACCGCTATTATTTTCCAAAAATAAAGTGAATTTTGAAAAAAAGCAGTTATGATGTAGACTTTAACATCTAAAAAATAAAAATGGTAAAAAAAGATGAGTGAATAAACGTAATATTTATGTATGACAAATTTGTTTTAAGTGCTAGAAATCAACTTGGACAAGAAATATTCCGTCAGTCGTACGCATCTCCCATGCACATAGACCTAACACTTGAAGGAAACACCGCAGGACTTTACTTTGTGGAGGTAATGGAAAACAACACCAGGTCGGTTTTTAAAGTGGTTAAACATTAGTGCAGCAATTGAAAATTTTATCAGCTGTATTAAGCCGTTCACACAACTATTTGCGACCTTTGTTTAAAACATCGGTTTTGATGAA
>SKIJ01000015.1 GCA_007116495.1 Cryomorphaceae bacterium
CCCCCCTCTCGTTACAAATACGTTTTACAACCCCTCTCTTATTTGCAAACATACGTTGCGCTCTTTAGCGTTTTCATGATATGTGAGTTTATTTTCACACCATCCATGGCTATTGATTTTTTTGTTGTTCACCAACTCGTCAATAAAACACAAAGACTGTAACCCGCATCACCATCTTAACAAGGTCAGTCGTTAGACCTTTGCAGCACAACACGTAGAGCTACTTTTTAGGTGCGCTCTCCCAAACATAGACGATATGACAATTAGACAACGCTTTGGTCAGGCTTTTCCCATAGCTGAGTGGCTTCCTCAATACAACAAAACATTGTTAAGTGGCGATTTATCGGCTGGCCTTACCGTGGGGGTTATGCTCATTCCACAGGGCATGGCCTATGCCATGCTGGCCGGACTCCCACCCATTCACGGTTTGTATGCCGTTACCATTCCGTTGTTGGTTTACGCCATGTTGGGAACGTCGCGTCAGCTGGCAGTTGGACCGGTTGCCATGGTATCGCTGTTGGCTGCTGCGGGTATAGGCGCGCTGGAACCTCAGTCTACCGGCGATTACCTCATGTACGCATTCACCCTTGCGTTTCTCGTGGGAATCATTCAATTGGGAATGGGAATTCTGCGCATGGGGTTTGTGGTCAACTTCTTATCGCACCCCGTTCTCAGCGGATTTACGTCAGCTGCCGCCATCATCATCGGGCTGAGTCAGATAAAACATCTCTTTAAAATCGACCTTCCGCGAAGCGAACACGCCCACGAAATACTCTGGGCCATGGCGCACAACATCAAAGATATCCACTGGCTGACCTTCGCGTTGGGGGCTGCCGGGATCATTATTATTAAGTACGGAAAAAAAATACACAAACAATTTCCGGCACCACTGGCGGCCGTTGTACTGGGCATTGTCATGGTTTCGGCATTTGGACTCGACGATCGCGGTGTTGTGGTGCTCGGAGAAGTACCGTCGGGATTACCCGGTTTTTCCATGCCGAGTTTTGACGGCAGTGCTTGGGCGCAGTTGTTCCCAGTTGCCTTAGCCATATCATTGGTTGGTTTTGCGGAAAGTTTTGCCGTTGCCAAAGCCATTCAACAACGACACAAGGATTACGACCTTCGACCCAATCAAGAATTAATCGGTTTGGGTGCAGCCAATTTAGGCGCAGCCTTTTTCCAAGGCTATCCCGTTACCGGAGGATTCTCCCGTACTGCTGTCAACGACCAAGCAGGGGCTAAAACCGGAATGGCGTCGATTATTTCTGCAGCGCTTATCGTGCTCACACTGTTGTTTCTTACCGGATTGTTTGTGAACCTTCCCAGCGCCATACTCGCCGCAGTGGTATTGGTTGCCGTATCCGGTCTCATAGATGTTAAGGAACCCATGAATTTATGGAAAAAAGACCGCACCGATTTTGCCATGCTCATGACAACCTTTTTAGCCACCCTCACACTGGGCATTGAAGCGGGTATCATCATCGGGATGGTTCTTTCACTCATCACCGTTATCTACCGCGCCTCTCGTCCGCATATGGCAAAAATGGGACGCATACCCGGCACGGAAACATTTCGCAATATCGAGCGCTTCGACAACCTTGAAACGGATGAAAACCGCATGGTAGTTCGCATTGACGGCGCCTTATACTTCGCCAATACCGAATACATTCGAAGCACGTTGCAGCGTTGGATGAATGACAAGCCGATCAACGAACTCATTTTTGACTTCAGCACCGTTCCACACATCGACAGTTCGGCCGCCCACACCCTCCACAACTGGATTGACGAGTGGCATCAACAAGACATCAACGTAAAAATCAGTGGCACCCACGGGCCTGTTCGCGACATTTTCAACACTTGGAATATCGTTGCTCAAGTAGGTGAAAACCAATTTTATTTGTCGGTTAATGACGCTATTAAAGGTCATAAAGACTCCAAACATCAAGAGTACGTATTGGAGTCTCGTTAATTGCATTTAAAAAAAGAGATGAAGTCTTTACAAATCATCCTCTTTACCGTTATTACGGGAACAACATACGCACAAAACACAATTGGCGGTTGGCTTATGTATTGGGGCGTTCATCCCGTTGGTAAATCGTATGAGATTTACAGCGAATGGCAATTTCGACAAAAAGAACTTCCTTCAACACACGAACAACTCTTATTCCGAACCGGATTTGGCAGAAAGATAAATCAAAACAACTCAATAGGTACCGGCTATGGTTCAATTAGTTATTACAAAAACAGTAACGAATGGTCTGCACCAGACGCGATGGAACACCGTTGGTGGGGTCAATGGGTCAACCAAAAGCGAAACGGCGCCAACATTTTAGAACACCGTTTGCGAACAGAATATAGGTGGCTTGAAGGTGCAACCCCTTGGCGTTGGAGGTACCGAGTAATGTGGATCTTTCCCATTCACGTTTTTCATCCCAACAACGATGCATTGGTCATTCACTTATCAAACGAACTGTTTGTCCACAATAACGATTCGTTTTTTGACCGCAATCGCGTTTATGCTGCAGTAGGCTACCATTGCAATACGCACTGCGAAATACAAATGGGCTACCTCCATCAAACCGTACATCGGCAAGCAGCTGGGCAATACATTCAGCTGGGATTTCTGATTCACTAGCTTTTCAAACATTGTTTTAGCATTTGAATACCTCTCACACATTGTAGCAATACTGTAAAATACTATTACAGATTACAATACAAACGCATTTCCTGAATTTCCAGAGTATTTGCCATGACAACCCTGTTTATTAATATATTTTGCCTTTGGTAAAACTACAGCGTAAAGGATTGATTTTTTTTGCTTAGCTTTGTGGCTGGTGTACAGTAGTGCGCTAACACCGGATATTTAAACCAGATACGTAATTTATTCTTCATGAAAAGATTTACAACCATACTATTTGCCTTTTTGGGTTTGGCATTTTTTTTCTCATCATGCGACAAACGCGTGGATTGTTTGTGTACCGCTACACCGGTAGACGAACGCAATGAAGACCTCGACGTAACCGAATTTTACGTAACCTTTAAAGACGGCGGTGATTGCGACGACGCAAGTGGTCCATTCTACCATACGGATGAATTATTTCGAGAATTTGAGTACAATGCTGTATGTGAAGAAATTCCTCAGGAATTGATGAATCCCGACGAACTCAATGGAGGAGAACCCGAAGGCGAATAATCAGAGTGTAATAAATGATTAACGGCATAGCGCGAAGCATACTCATTGCTGTATTTTTTTGGTTCTGGTTTTCCTACACAGACGATATAGATGTCTTCATTTATCGTTCCACCAACCTCAGTCTACGTGGGTCTTTGTGGTTTACACGTCTCATCGTTGGCTTTGGGTTACTGTGGTTTACATTAGAATGGTGTGGCAGGCTGCAATTAAAGCGCACTCGTTTTTTTGCCATCTCGTTAAGCATTCTTACGATAGTAATGTTTTCCACCTTGTCTTTTGGCGACAAACAAATCATTCGCGGCGAACTTTATCCGGCTTGGCTACTGTCTCCACCATTTATCGCGGTAATCACCGCATGGCTTCTTCCGCAAAAGCGGTCGTTTTGGAAAGCGCCTAAATGGCTTGTCATCATTTTAGGTATTGCCTCGTTTACAGTCCCATTTATCCTTCACCCTCCTTCGCTTATTCCCGGAATTGCTTCTCGTGATGGCGACGTTGATAAAGCCGTATTTTACGAATGGCTCACCAACAACGACCAAGGCGTCAATCCAACGCTTCCCAATCAACTCATCGCCTTTTATAGTCCAACCTGCAAATTCTGTCGCCTTACATCCTACAAAATAGACGGCTTTTTACGCGATCATAACGTACCGACTATCGTGGTTTTTCCGGGACAATTTAAAGACGCCTCACCATATTTTGACCAACGAGGCATCGAAGAGCTCCCCGCCATTGGTATACCTCCCAACGTATTGTTTTCCATTACCAACAAACGCGTTCCAATGGTACTGCACCTACAATATGCAGAGATAAAAGGCGTTTACAGATACAACACATTCGACGACAAACGGATAAGACAGCAGTTATAACAACACTTCCCCAATTATTATAATGCGTTGCTAAAGCGGAAAGTCATACTTTTGCAAATTGCACTAAATGCTAAACTATGGAGCCCAAATCAACTTCGAACCCATTCGACTCCAGCAACATCATCATGTTTGCTTGGAAGTGGCGTAAACCGTTACTAATCGTTTCCTTTACGGCCGCGTTTGTCGCCATCATTTTCTCTGCACCGTATTTCATCAAACCGCGTTTTAAGTCAACCGTAGTGGTTTTCCCTTCCACAACCTACTCGGTGTCAAAAGCATTGCTGCCACAAACCAGTGCAACCAAGGCACAAGACGTTTTGGAATTTGGTGAAGAACAACAAGCCGACCAGCTGCTGCAAATTTTAAAATCCGACGAGATTCGCCAGCGCATCATCGATAAATACGACTTGATGAACCACTACGACATCAAGGAGTCGCATCCCTATCGCGTCACCCAATTACATAAAAAATACGAAAAGAACATCAGTTTTAGACGCACCGAGTTCATGTCGGTCGAAATAAAAGTCTTAGACACATCGCCCGATACGGCCGCAGCCATAGCTAATGAAATAGCACGATTGCTCGACGAAGTAAAAGGCCGCATTCAGCGCGAACGCGCTTTGAAGTCACTGAACATTGTTGAAAACGAGTACAACCAAATGCGCCAAGAGCTCACCGAGATGGAGAACAAGCTCACCGAGCTTCGCTACAAAGGCGTTCACGATTACGAACGTCAGGCTGGAGCACTGACAGAACAATTGGGGCGATCCATCATACAAACAGGAGCAAAGAGTGAAAAAACACGAGAAATTCAAAACAAACTCGATACGTTAGCCCGATACGGAGGGCTTTACGTATCCATGCGAGACGAAGCCAGCTTACTCCAAGAAGAATTTGTAAAAGTTAAAACCAAACTGGCACAAGCGCGTGTGGATGTAAACGAGCAATTGCCCACCGTATTTACGGTAAACAACGCCTTTGCCGCTGAGCGCAAAACCTACCCCAAACGCAGCTTGATTGTCGCCGTAAGCTTTTTCTCGGCACTTGTATTCACACTGATCGTCATCATTGTGGTGGAAACCATTCGCAATCGCATGTAGTTCTGAGGAAAGAAGAACGCGTATCACCCTGCAATACCTCCATTATGAATCGACTGATTCAACGCTTACCCCAAACCGATGAACGCATCCAATGGATTGCCATTGGAAGTGGTTTGGTATTCGTTGCTGCCATTGCAGTTTTTCTCAGCAATGAATGGTATTGGGGGTTGCTTATTCCCTTTGGAATGGCGTTGATTGCCAGCATTGTACTGGCAATGGACTACGTACTTTGGTTCATCGTTTTGGCCACTCCGTTATCGTTAAATGTAGAATTCAAAGACTTGGGCTCAACGCTCAACTTACCAACGGAGCCATTTATGATTGCCCTCACCGCATTGTTCTTCATTCGATTGGCGTATCACGGTCATTTTTTTCCGAAGTTGGTAAAACATCCCCTTTCGCTCATTTTAATTGCCCATTTGGTATGGATGCTCAGCACCGCCATCACCAGTGAAATGCTGCTCGTATCGCTGAAGTATTTTGTTTCCAGACTTTGGTTCATTGTGGTATTTTTCTACTTGATGAGCTTGCTGTTTAAAGATCAGAAAAACCACCGACCATACTTTTTACTGTATCTCATTCCCATGGCTGCGGTGGTCATCTACACGGTGATTCACCACGGTCAATACGGGTTCACCAAGAAAAGCGGCACCTGGGTAATGCAGCCATTTTTCAAAGAACACACGGCCTATGGCGCTGTTTTGGCCATGTACTTCACCGTGGCCTGGACCATGTTTTTGCGTTATAATTACCGACCACTGGCAAAAATCGGAATACTCGCGCTTTCGATCATCATATCGGTAGGGCTTTACTTTTCTTATACGAGGGCAGCTTGGCTGAGCGTGATGGTTATGATGGGAGTAGCCGGTTTCATCTACTTAGGTTGGGGGTTTAGACGGTTTATGATGTTGATTGCCGGTGTGCTCTTGCTTATCGGACTGAGCTGGAATACGATAAACGAACGACTGAACACCACGCAAGCCGAATCCTCAGACGATGTCACCGAACACCTCTCCTCCGTTGCCAATGTGAGTACAGACGCCTCAAATACCGAACGATTGAATCGTTGGAAATCGGCATGGAGAATGTTTAAGGAACGACCCATTACCGGATTTGGACCGGGAACCTACATGTTTTTATATGCACCCTACCAAAATCCCCACGAAAAAACCATCATATCAACCAATCGCGGCGATGTGGGAAACGCCCACAGTGAATACATTGGCCCACTTTCCGATTCAGGGCTACCGGCGGCAATCATTATTCTCGCATTAGTCGTTGCGACCTTCTACTACGGGTTTAGATTGAGTTTGTATTTACCCACCATCGAACTGAGAACAACCGCAACGATTGCCTTCTTAGCGTTGGTAACGTACTGGTTTCACGGACTGGTAAACAACTTCTTAGACATCGACAAAACGGGACTGCCCGTTTTTGGATTCACGGCGCTACTCGCCACCTTAGATGTGTGCTTTATGCACAAGCAATCCAATCAAAATACGCCGTAGACATTTTCGCCTTTCACGTAGGTTTGCAATATCTCCACACGACGCAGTTCGGATGCGTCACACCGCATGATATCTTTACTCAAAACCACCATATCTGCCTGTTTACCAATTTCCAACGAACCGCAGCGGTCGTCTGAGAACTGAGCATAGGCGGCCCAGATGGTCATACCCCGCAAGGCGTCCTGACGAGAAAGTGCATTAGACATTTGAAATCCACCTTCGGGAACACCATCGTCATTTTTTCGCACCACGGCAGAATAAAACGTTCCGAGTGGATCAACCGGCTCGATAGGGAAATCTGTTCCCAGCGCAACTATACCCGCAACGGCTCGAAGATCTTCGTAGCGATAGCCGTCATTAATGCGGCGAGCTCCCAAGCGCTTTTTAGCCCACAACATATCGGAGGTTGCGTGCGTAGGTTGCACCGACGGAATGATGCCGGTACCATCAAAGGCACGAAGATCGTCGTCGTGAACAATTTGTGCGTGTTCAATGCGCCAGCGGTGCGTATTGTCGTCTGGCCACAAACGCTGATAAATATCGAGCATTACCCTGTTGGCGCTGTCGCCAATGGCATGTGTACAGAGCTGCATACCTGCATTTTTTACCTGACGTGCTTGTTTTTCAATTTCCTCCGGATCTTTAAGTAAGAACCCGGTGGTTGTGGGCATGTCGCTGTAAGGCTTTATCAAACATGCACCGCGACTTCCTAATGCCCCATCGGCGTAAAATTTAAACCCATTAAACTCCATATTTCTGCGGACCCAGCCTCCATTTGCCAATGCCTTTTCAAACGTTGCGGAATCGCTGCCCGCCAACACCTGCATATTGATGGTCAATTCATTGTTGGTGTACAAATCGTCCAAGTACATGATTTCTTCCCAAGACAAGCCCATTTCAGAAAGTCCGGTAAGCCCCAACGAGAAACACTTGCGTTCTGCCAGCTCAACGCCATCTTGTAAATCGTCGAGAGATTTAGGCGGCCACTTTACCAAATCCATGGCATTGTCGATTAGCACTCCCGTAGGAACACCGTTTTCCGTTACGATTTCTCCGCCTTCTACGTCCATTTCTGCAGTAATGCCGTTGCGCTCGAGTACGATGTCGTTTACCAGCATGGCATGACCATCGATGCGGCGAAGCAGTACCGGCGTTTCCGGAAACAACTTGCTGAGAACAGTATTATTTGGAAATTGATTGTCTTCCCAAATATTTTGATCCCAACCCATACCGCGAATTACGGAATAGTCACGGTCGAGTTGAAAATCACTTACCCGAACTTCGACATCTTTAAGCGAACTGCTGTTTCGCAGATCAACCTCTTGATAGGAGCGCGCTAACGCCAAAAAGTGCGCGTGCGCATCGATGAAGCCGGGATACGCATAGTTGCCTTTGAGGTTGCGTTCAAGCCTTGGATTATAGGTTTTATGCAGTCTTTGCTCGGGACCAATATCAACGATTAAGCCGTCTCTAACCACCATGGCATCGGCCACACCAAACGCGTTATCTACCGTGTAAAAACGCGCATTGAAAAACAGCATATCCACGTCTTCTCGCGGAATACACGACGACACAAGCAATGTCATGAGGGCAAAAATGGTTACAGATTTCATCATCGGGTAAATATTTACACAAATGTAAACGCTGAAAACCGATTCGTGGTGTAAATTTATCGAGTTAAAAAACGTTTCCAAAACGTTCTTTCGTGGCGTGAATCTATCCTTGCGCATTGTACATTTACAACAATAAACGAAGGTTTATTGAAACATGACAACTAATTAAAAAAAAATACGAATATGCCAGAAGACAAAATTCTAAAAGCACTCAAACCTAAAAACTGGAACGAAATAAAAACCAACGACTCTTGGGCCATTTTTAAAATCATGTCGGAGTTCGTTAACGGTTACGAAATCATGAGCCGCATTGGTCCGTGTGTGTCCATTTTTGGATCTGCACGAACATCTCCCGATCATAAGTATTACAAACTGGGTGTTGAAATTGCCGAGGCTCTAACGCAAAAAGGGTATGGCATCATTACCGGAGGCGGACCGGGGATTATGGAAGCAGGAAACCGTGGTGCCAGCAACACGGGCGGAATTTCCGTGGGGTTAAACATCGAATTGCCCTTTGAACAAAACGCCAATCCCTACATCGACCAAGATAAAAACCTACAATTTGACTACTTCTTTGTACGCAAGGTTGTCTTCGTAAAATACAGTCAAGGGTTTATCGTAATGCCCGGCGGACTGGGAACCTTAGACGAACTGTTTGAGGCACTGACGCTCATTCAAACGGACAAAATAGGACGTTTTCCCATTGTACTGGTCTGTCGCGAATACTGGCAAGGACTGATCGACTGGATGAAAGACGTCGTTCTCAAGGAAAAAAATATCGATGCAGAGGACTTAGATTTATTCAAGTATGCCGAGTCCGCGGACGAAGTCACGGAAATCATCGATAACTTTTACAAAAAGTATCAGCTCAAACCAAACTTCTAATCATTTTCGGTCAACAGTAATTGATGGTTGCGTTTACTTTTTTCGCGCAACCATCAAACCATCGCGAATCGGAAACAATACGTTATCTACACGCTCGTCTGCTTGCACATACTTGTTGAAATCATGTAGCGCTCCCGTATCGACGTCTTTTTTACGCTCGTCCTCGTCGGTAACCTTACCAGACCACAAAACGTTATCGGCGATGATTAATCCACCGGAGGGCATCACGGGCAACACCAAATCATAGTAGGTTTTGTAATGTTCCTTATCGGCATCAATAAACACCAAGTCCCACGGTTTTTTGATGGTTGGAATCACCTTTTGCGCGTCGCCAATGTGCAGGTGTAATTTATCTGCATGCTCAGATCGCTTGAAATAGCCGCGAATGCGGGAAGCGAGTTCCTCGTTGTTGTCGACGGTGTGTAGTTCTCCATCCTCTTTGAGTCCGTCGGCCATGCAAAGTGCAGCGTATCCGGTGTATGTACCCACTTCCAAAATGTATTTGGGTCGTTGCATCATGCTGAGCATGCGTAGCACTTGACCTTGCAAATGCCCACTGAGCATACGCGGTTTGAGCACCTCCGCATGCGTTGTACGATTGATTTCGGCCAATAAGGGCGATTCTTTTCGCGAATGCGCTTCGGTATAACGATCGATGTGTTCAGGTAAAAATTCCATAAATGTGTTTCTTTAATACAGCAAAGATAAAGGGCAGACGTGATGGGGTAATTATATCTACCTTAATTTTACCCACTCAAAACGGCACCAAAATGACCAAACAAGAACGATACGATCGGGCGTATTTACGCATGGCGGTCGAATGGGCAAAACTGTCGCACTGCAATCGCAAACAAGTGGGGGCGCTAATCGTCAAAGACCGCATGATCATTAGTGACGGATACAACGGTACGCCCACTGGCTTTGAAAATGCGTGCGAAGACGATGACGGGCTTACCAAATGGTATGTATTGCATGCGGAGGCCAACGCCATCCTCAAAGTTGCCGGATCCACGCACAGCTGCAGCGGTGCTACACTCTACCTCACCCACTCGCCGTGCCGTGATTGCGCAAAGCTCATTCATCAAGCAGGTATAAAACGTTTGGTTTTCATTCAACAATACAAGGACGATTCCGGTTTACTATTTTTAGAAAAAGCCGGCGTAGACATCATACAGATGACGTCCGTAACCAACAGCGCATGACCCGTAAATCTCTGATTCCCCTTTTAATTGGCACAACATTAATACTTGGATACTACGTAGGTGTGTATACCAGCTCGGCTCCCACATCGGGTAACGAGCGCTTGCAAAAGATTGAATACCTGCTAAGACTCATTGAAGAAAACCACCTCAGTCAGGCCAGCATCGACAGCATACTCGAAAGCTCCATAGACGAAATGCTACACGAGCTTGACCCGCACAGTACCTACCTCAATCCCGATGAAGTCAAACGCGCCCAAGAAAATATGAGTGGGCGATTCGTTGGAATTGGCATTGAGTTCAATAATCTCAAAGACAGCGTTCGGGTATTATCCGTTATTCCCAATGGCCCTTCTGCCACAGCAGGTCTGCGTGGTGGCGACATTATTCTCCACGCCGACACCACAATGCTCTCCGGAGCAAATCTCCCAAACCAAGAGGTCATTGGCCACCTCAAAGGCAAAAACCGCAGTAAGGTTGCCTTAACCGTACTTCGAAACAGCGATACGCTGAACATAAACGTAAGACGTGGCAATGTGAATATTCCGAGCGTAGACTTGGCTTACTCACCACAAGACAGCATTGGCTTTATTCGCATTACGCGATTCAACGAACAAACTACAGCCGAATTTGATCGCGCACTGAAATCGCTACGTGGAAATATGGACAATGGGCTGATTATTGACGTTCGCGATAATCCGGGCGGCTTACTTAATCAAGCTGTTCAAGTAGCGAGCAGATTCCTCGAACCCGGAGACACCATCGTGTTTTTAGAAAATAATAAAGGAACACGCGATTATTACATCAATAAACAATCTAAGAAACGCATCCATGTTCCCCTGGTGATACTCATCAACGAAGGTTCGGCATCAGCCGCTGAAATTCTTGCCGGGGCTTTGCAAGACAACGACCGCGCATTGATCATTGGCCGTCGCAGCTTTGGAAAAGGATTGGTACAAGAAGAAGTAGGTCTCCCGGACGGGAGCAAAATTCGTTTAACCACCTCGCGTTACTTCACGCCATCGGGTCGCATCATTCAAAAATCCTACGCCAACGGCTACAACGATTACCAACAGGAAATTATGCAACGTTTTCACGGCACCACATCCAAAAATGACACCGCCGGGATGCCCATTTACAAAACCCGCAGCGGACGCATCATTTACGGAGGTGGCGGTGTTCGTCCGGATATTGACCTCGCATTGGATTCGTCTTCAGCGTTCAACAGCAGTGCATTTCAACTCCTCGGAGATGCCGGAAGAATGCTGCAACTGTATAAATACACCTCAGTGCATTACGACAGTTTACAGGTAGTAAACCCCGAAACCATTTGGGATACACCAACGCCGAAACTAATCAAACGCGTTTTTGGCGATGACTTTCCCGAAACAGAAAATGAAGATGTTAGTCGATTTATCAAACAACAAATGATCCTCATGGTGTTTGATCGTCCTACCATGTCGCAGTTTAGCATGAAAAACGACCAAGCTGTAGAAAAAGGTTTACGGACCATAGAAAGTGGTGTTATTGATACAATGTTACAGTGATGTTTACTACCCGAAGAGATTAACGCCCACCGGGACCCATTTTGAAAAAAGCACGTATCATTTATAGTATCTCGTTATACTAAATCTAAACAAATCACATCTGATTTAGAAAGCACTGTGATTTAACCCGTATGGGATTAAACCAAAAAAACCGGCCACTTGGCCGGTTTTTTTTAAAGAATAAGAGTTATTCTAAACGATTATTCCGCAGCTGGAGGTGCTTGCTCACCCATATCAGGTTGCATCATTGTTTGAACGCGCTGCATGAGATCTTGGTCTTGCTGAACGATCATCATAATTTCCTCATAGCGCTCTTTAGACATGCCGTTGGCTTCAATGATGGTGTTCATTTCATCTTGAGCGTCATCCTGAATTTTATCAATGGCAGTTTGAGCCTTCTCGTACTTTTCCATTTCTACAGGCGTGATTTCCGCGTCAGACTCACCTTCAGGCATTTGTTGTGCAGACATGATTTCTGAAAAGCGCTGTACTTCAAGACCTTCATCTTGTACTGCTGCCATCATTTTTTGTTGAGCATCCATTCCCATTGGTTGTAGTTTCTGAACGATATCTACAAACTTAACCAATTCTTCTTCACTTACATCGCCGGTAGGCTGTTGCTGGTCGAAGTCCATCATTTCAGTATCTGAAGCAGTAGCTTCGTCTACATCGCTCGATGCTTCTTTACCTTGTTGACATCCATAGCTCAATAATACAGTGCTGGTTAATACAGCAGTTAAAATGTGTTTTACAAACATAATTTGGGTTTTCAATTAAACATGAGCAAAAGTAAGTTGCAATTGCGTCAACAAACAAACGAAAGCATACTTTTACCGATAACTTAGGATAAAATTACCTTGTTAGCCAATATGTTAAGAATCCATTTGGTTTTCAAAAATAAGTGAAGACAAGATTTTTTGTTATCACAACAACATATGGTATCGATATCACTGAATGTAACGCGATCCGCTTTCATCATTGTGATTGGGTCGCCACTTGTTGAGAATCTCATTTAATAAGGCAGCATTTTTCTCACTGGCACCGCGGTGGGCATCAAAGAAAACATCTGCGGCACGTGCAGCCTCATTGCGGTTATGCTTTATCGCATACCTATCGACGAAAGCAATGAGTTCTTGAGCATTGAGCACTTCATGCCCTACACCCAACGCAATGAATGCTCCCGGCTCAAAAAACGTTTTGTGGCGAGGCCCGAAGGCAACGGGAATGCGATAAGCAACAGGCTCTAAGGTATTGTGCACACTTTTGCGAAAGCCCCCACCAATGAATGCCATATCGGCAAAGCGGTATAAGCGAGAAAGCCAGCCAATGCGATCGATAACCAACACGCTGTACTGACGCACCTCGCTGATGTTAGTGATACTGGAATAACGAATTGCACGGTTACTGAAACGTCTATCCAGTTCTTTTAAGTGCGCCTCCGACACGTCGTGCGGTGCTAAAACAATTTTAATATCGGGGTTGACCTGTAAGAGCTTTACGATCATCGACTCTTCTGCCTGCCATGAACTCCCCACCATCAAAACCAATTCGTTGCGGGTAAATGTTTCGATGACGTCGTTTGCAAACTCTGTTTTCGACAAATCCACGACACGGTCTACACGAGTATCGCCGGTACAAACGACTTGTTGAAAATTCAAACCAACCAACAGCTGAGTAGAGGCTTTATCTTGACAGGCCCAAAAGGCGGCTTGGCTGAGAATGCGTCTTGCGAAGCCCGCCCAAGGTTTGGTAAAAAAATGTGTTGGCCTCACCAAAACCGAGATAAATCCCAATGGAACATTGGCGACACGTGCTTCGCGAACGTAGTGCAGCCACATGTCGTATTTGAAAAACACCGCCATTGCCGGATCCCAATGCGCGTACCATTTTTGCGCGTTTCTGCGCCCATCGGCCGGGAGATAGGTAATATAATCGGCTGGTCCATCGCTGTGGGAAACCGAAAAGCCGGAGGGAGAATAAAACGTCAGTAAGATGTAATCCGTTGGATGTTGCTTGCGCCACAACTCCATAACTGGTCGACCCTGCTCGTACTCTCCCAACGAAGAAGCGTGAAACCATACCACCCGTTTTGTGGTATCGGGCATCTTTTGCCACTGATTCTTCCTACCCTTTATCCACGCGCGTGCTTTAGACGACCAAATTTGCGCCAAGTAAATGCCCGTATGGTATGCCCCAATGGCAATATTGTAAATGAACATCGGGCAAACTAATTATAAAAATAGGTCTGAAAATTTTTGTCGTAAATGGGCAAAAACCATGTGAACCGCAAACCAATGGTAAGGTTGTGGTTGATGTTTGTGTCGCGCAACCCGGTATCCCAATTAAACCCTCTAATGTTGGTTGTTTGCCCGTACATCACCTCTGCCGCAATCATGAAGTTAAGTGTTTTTCCGGAGTGCGCATTGAGGTAGCCAATGTTAATACGACTCATCCAACCCCGATTAAGTCGGTCGTAGCCCCTTTGATATTCAGATTCTATCTGATACACCACACTGCTTCTACTTGCCGATTCTAACCGTACGCGATGCTGGAGAAACCCTCCGCCAACGGTTGCAAACACACCACTATTGGCATTACCACCCCATTTGTGAAAGAGTTTACCTACGTCTCCTCCAACGATCCAACCGCGTTGATACGTAACGACATTCCCGAAGTTGCCAAAGTGATCCATGATTTCGCCGCCAAGATTACCGGCAAGACCATTGAGGATGGATTCACGGGCGTGAACGTCGCTGCCAAACCAAAAATCACCACTAACGCCCCACATCCAATTTTGCTTTGTTTTGTAAAACGTTCCCGCTCCAATGGTAAAGCTCTCTCCATACATATCTCCCAAATCCATTTGCGGAAACAGCAACCCGGTTCGAATGGTAATCATCCAACCGGGCGAAACGCTGTCGCGCACGTTGACTTGCGCAAACGCGGAAGCAAAACAAGATAAAAAAATGGCCGTTAGTGCAATGCTGCGAATCATAATGCAAAAATAGGACACAAAGAAATGCTCTTTACCCCAAAACGAATGGATTTAATCATCTGAAAATAACACTCCCATTGATGTGTTGAGGTGAATTCTTCATTTTTTAAAAAATTCACTCACACACACCAAACACCAAACGTTCTATTGGCGAACATAAAAACTAAACACCATGAAAAAAGCACTAATCATTTTCGCTATTTTGTTTTCATCTGTGGCACATGCTCAGATATACGTAAAAATTGAGTTTCGCATTGGAGATCTAACAAACACCATTGCACTCCCATCCAGCGCACCGGATTCAATACTGGTTGAAGTAGATACGGTACCTTCAATTCCTTTTAATACTGCTGCATCATTCTACGCTTCAAAAGTAAATGCGTATACTTACAGAGTAATTGACTCTTTTCTTGTTGGTCAAAATTTCTATGCCGGTAATTTAGACATTCAATGGAAGTATGCATGTGGGCAGACCGACTCTATAAGACAAACAAGCTATCTAACTGTTAACATGAATGCTAACTTAGATACCATTATCAATTACATTGATTCTACAGGGTTTTGTGCCGGTACAGGTTTAGCTTCTGCTGATCTATCTGTTAATGTAGAGGGCACTGTAAACTCAGCAAATCAAGTTGACCCGGTCAATGACCACACCATGCTTTATTTGCTGTCGCAAAATGCATCCGGCACGATAAGTGTTTCTGATTCAGTAGGTCCATCAGGAAGCGCCAGAACATTTTCCAATCTCGACACCAATTTGCAGTACACCGTTATTGCCATACCACAAAGCACCCACAGCTTTCTGCATCAAAACAATTTACCTACATACCTAGGCAACCAAACCAATTGGCAAAACGCACTGTGGATCTCTGTGACGCCACAAACAACCACGCAAACCATTACCTTGGCAACGAGCAACACAGGCAATGGCAGCGGAACGGCTGGTGGAAACACAAGTGGCGGCTCACCTCGAAACACCGGTGGCGACCCGGTTGAAGATTTACTCATGATCCTCACCGATGTGTCTGGAAACATCATTGATTTTCAATTCACCGACTCAGACGGAGACTTTCTCTTTGAAATGCTTGACGATGGCGAGTACCGCTTGTTTGGTGAATCACTTGGACGTATTTCCGATGTTGCTTCCTTTGACATTTCCAACAACATGACCGACATATCCGGCCTCAACTTTGAGGTTACCGATACCGAAATCCTCTACCAAGGCTTGAACTTCTCGGTTGTCAATCAAGATCTGGCCATCTCCAAAGTTTACCCCAACCCCGTGCAAACGCAGTTGCACATCGAATTCCAAAACAGCGACATCCAAACGGTTGACTTGGTGGATTTACAAGGACGCGTCATCGAAAGCCACTTGGTGAACGACAAGCCACTGTCTATCATAGAAATGAGTCATGTAAACAATGGTGTGTACCACCTGCGCTTTACCGACAAAAACGGACAGCAATTCAGTAGAAAAGTCATCAAAATGTAATCGTGACAGCAGTGCAATGCAAGTTCGTTTAAATGACACTTGCATTGCACTCTTTTTTTAAAGCTTTTACTCAGTATTCATGCACAATTACTAATCAACACAGAGTGTAAACTTTCAAACATGTAATTTGCATGCTAAACGGGGAGGTGACTTGTTTCACTTCCCCTTTACTACTTAAAAAAATTAATGTCCTACATAGACAAAAGACTGATCAAAAAGTGTATCGAAGGCAAGGAAAAGTCGATACATTCTTTATACAATATCTGCTTTAACGATATGTATAAAGTCAGTGCGCGCTATGGCAAACACCCGGAGGACATACAAGAGATCATCGACAACAGCTTTATGAAAGTTCTCAAAGGACTTAAATCATACAGCGACACATCCAAATTCGGGTCTTGGGTTAGAACAATAGCCATCAACACGGCACTGGATTTTGTTCGCAAGAAGCAACGAGAACTCAAGTTGTTTTCGGACGTAGACATAAGTGCAGAGGCCAATGTAAATGCACAGCCTACCCAAGCATGGGACGACAGTCTTGAGGCCAGCGATATTTTTAAGATGATGCAGCAGCTGCCCGATCAAAACCGCATCATTCTCAACCTATTCGCCATAGAAGGTTACTCTCACAAAGAGATTGGCGACATGTTAGACATCAGCGAAACGGCATCTCGTTGGTATCTCAGCGAAGCAAGAAAAATGATGAAGAAACACATTACGAGCAAAAACAAGTACCGACATGAAGGCGCATGACCCATTTGATGACTGGCTGAAACGTCAGGTAGACAACGCGCAGGCGCCCAATCCTGACGCGTACTGGAAGAAAACTTCCCAAAAAGTTTCCGCTAAAAACGGAAGCTGGACGTTTATTGTGCCTACGTTATTACTCCTATTCCTCACCGCCGGAGGAGCGCTTTATTACTTTACTGCTAACGACAATCTGAATCCGATTAAAGAAGATAAAAATATTGGCCTTGAAAGTAATGAGGAGGGTGGGGTTTATGACTTTGACGATGACAATAACGATGACTTTGACCTTGACAATGACTTTGATCTTGACGATGACAACTTATTAGTGCGTGATGGCGTAGAATTGGAGCGTGTGATAAAGGAAGACAATCAATCTACGCCTACCGGACTTGATGACACAAGTCATTTAGATGAAACGACAAATAAGGAGTCATTCGTTCAAGCACCAGACCGTATAGAGGAAACGTCAGATGAAACGCTTCAAACCAGTAAATCCAACACTGAAATTGCAAAAATTGCAAAGACTGATGACAAGGAGATTATCGCAAAAACCAGTGATAAAATAGCAGCAATCAACACAGTTGCAACAAGTGAATATACCTCTGAAACACCTCAGAAAGCAGCGGATACGAAACAGGTAGAATCAGCGCGTTTACAGGAAGAAGACGAAACCGGAGAAAGTCCTGATGACGAAGGATTCACTGAAGAAAAGGATGTTGACGCAGATGATAAAACAGATGTTATAGATGGTAAAGAAGACTCTAAAGTTGTCATATTAGATGAAGAAGAAAAAGACGACGTAGCCAAAGATGTAGAGAATGATGAGGATGAAGAGGAAATCATTCCGGAGATTTTGAAAAAGATAGCCGATCAACCCAAGTGGTCGGCCTACTCTCGCTTAGGCGGGGGCATTCTACTTCCTGTAGATAACAACATTATGCCGGCTTTATCTCTAGACCTTGGCGCATCTTACGATTTTAGTCCGAGTTGGAGCATACAGTTTGGAGTAGCCATCACCGGTTTGTCAAATTTGAATCAATCGTACACCGTTCGTCAAATAAGCTATGATTTTGACGTAAACGAATCCGGCACTGATGTTACCTTTAGGGATGCATTGTATCTTCAAATACCTATTGGTGTTCAGTATCGACTAAATCGCCATGCCTTCAGTGCGGGGGTATTACCGGGGGTATTCCTTGACGGCAGAGCTACGTTTACCGGAATTGAAGACGGAATTCAGCAAAGCACATGGGGATACAACGAGAACATTCAACAATGGAACATTGCCATCGGTTTGAGTTATGATTATTCAATCAGCAAAGATTGGCAAATGGGATTGTCGTTCTACAGCAGTCCGTTTACCATTTTTGAGGACACAAAGCGCTTTCAGTACATTCAAATTCGCATGACAAAATGGTGGTAACATTGAAACAACTTTTGCTTTACATCTCAGCCATATTGGTTCTGATGAGTTGTGCCAAAAACGACGTCCCCGAAGATTGGGAAGGCGAGCCCGTATTTGTTTTTAACGGCAGCATTGGAGGAAAACCTGTGCTCTATCAAGCGGGTGTAGACGGACGAAAAATGCACACAGACTACTTTAAAGACTCCACAGATTTATGGGCCATGCGCGGTGTATTAGCTCCGAGAACGTGCATGGATTGTCCGGGGAGTTTAGAGGTTAGTTTGTACGACGAAGAGCCACAGCCATCGGTAAACAAAGACCGCAGTGCATACACCGCTCGTCCGGAATGGATTCTCCCCAGCGGTCGTCCACAAACCATCAACGACACCATATATGTATTTACGTTTGTTGCAGATACAAGCAACGCATCACCGCAAAACATCACGTGGGATTTTCAAAATGGTGATACATCTTCTCAATACGCGGTAGAGCGGGTATTCAGAAACGCGCCGTTCACCAATGTTTGTTTGACCTACAGAACTCCTACTTGCTCCAGAAATATTTGCAATCGCATTGAAGGCATGCAAAACCGCCCCTGCCGCATATTTTTTGGCGTTCAACAAATGTCGGGTAACACCTATCGGTTTGACGCTCCTCGTGGGGTGCTTTGGAACTTTGGCGATGGCGGAACGGCATTTAACGATACAGTGGTTCACACCTTTGCATCCGACACCGCCATTTACAGGGTCTGCGCGACACTTGGAGGAAGTTGCAACACGCAGTTTTGTCGCGATATTGCCATGCCACAGTCGGCAGAGCAATGTGCGCCCGGTTACAACTACACCGTTCGCGACAGCATAGAAGAAAGCACATCCCCGGCAGGATTTGCTGGAAAAGTGGTCATAAAATGGACCGATCGTCAAGGGGAAACGTACGTCAATTACCGCGAAAACAGGTCGCCTTCGAGTAGTGAATACGTCAAAGCAAAACACGTAGAAGAATACAAGAAAAACAGCAATGGCTATCCCACAAAGAAAATCACGTCAGATGTTGATGTTTGGTTGTTTAACACCGGCGACCCGACGGATTCGGTTGCGTTAAAAGCCAATGATTTTGTATTTGCATTGCCACAGCCCTAAGGGTTCGTGTTAAACGATCTCCTTGTTCTTTTGAAACAACCACCTTGCGATGAGTCACTCCGTAAGTATTACTAAACGGATGTTGGATATTAGCGCATATGCAAACCATCATTCATTCTCTACCATCGAAAAATCGATTTGCTTTTTCTCTAAGTCTGTTGATTTGACCATAACGCAAACACGGTCACCTAATTGATAGACCTTTCCTTTGCGTTCACCAACGATGGCGTAATTCCCTTCGTCGTATAGATAGTAATCGTCCTTAAAGTCCCGTATGCGGATCATGCCCTCGCATTTATTGTCTTCCAATTCCACAAACACTCCCCACTCGGTAACACCGGTGATGGTTCCAAAAAACGTTTGATCTTTTTTATCTTCCAAGAACTTCACTTGCATGTACTTGATGGAATCGCGTTCGGCCTTGGTTGCCAGAAGTTCACGATTTGAACAGTGCTTGCATTTTTCCTCCCATTCACCTGTGGGCTTCATGGTTTTACCGTTTAAGTATTCGGCCAAAATGCGGTGTACCATTAAGTCAGGATAACGGCGAATGGGCGAGGTAAAGTGGGCGTAATAGGGAAACGACAATCCGTAGTGCCCCACGTTTTTCGTGCTGTAAATGGCTTTGGCCATCGAACGAATAGAGAGCGTTTCAATCATATTGGCCTCCGGCTTGCCCTTCACATCGTTGAGCATTGCGTTAAGACTCTGAGATATTTTTTTGGTGCCTGTGGTTGCTACTTTGTACCCAAACCGCTTAACAAAATTAGACAGTTCCTCAAGCTTCTCGGGATCGGGATCGTCGTGGATGCGGTACACCATGAGGTTATTGGACGGCTTCCCATCCTTTTTAGCACCGACGTGCCTGGCAACACTGCGATTTGCCAGCAGCATAAACTCCTCGATGAGGTGATTGGCGGCTTTTGATTCTTTCACGTAAACACCAGTTGGATTACCCTTGTCGTCGATGTGAAACTTCATTTCCAAGCGATCAAAGGCGATGGCACCGTCTTTCATACGTTCTTTGCGTAGCCTTACCGCTAGGTTATTTAGAATATTAACCTCCTCTGCCAGTTGTCCTTTCCCCGTTTCGATGCAGCTTTGTGCGTCTTCGTAGGCAAAACGGTGGTCGGAGTGGATCACGGTTCGCCCGTGCCAAGTTTTGTGAATTTTGGCGTTTTCGTCGATTTCAAACACCACACTAAACGCAAGCTTATCTTCATTTGGGCGTAACGAGCAGAGAAAATTCGACAAGCGCTCGGGCAACATGGGCACAACGCGATCCACAAGATACACTGATGTGCCGCGGTCGTATGCCTCGTTATCGAGCGCAGTGCCCTTTTTTACGTAGTGCGCCACATCGGCTATGTGGACACCCACCTCGTAGCGTCCGTTATCAAGAATGGTTAACGACAAGGCATCGTCAAAATCCTTGGCGTCAGCCGGGTCGATGGTAAAGGTGAGGACGTCGCGCATATCCCGGCGTTTTTTTATTTCCGAATCACTGATGACTTCGGGAATGGCGTTCGCTTCTTCGTCGATGTCAGCGGGAAATTCATAAGGCAAATCGTATTCCGCGAGAATGGCGTGTATTTCGGCTTGATGGTCTCCCGGGCGACCGAGAACCTTTTTCACCACACCAAAGGGACTCTTTGCGCGCTCCGGCCAGTCGGTAAGTTGCACGACTACTTTATCGCCGTCTTCGGCTCCGTTGAGATGTTCGGTATCGATGTAAATGTCGGTATGCATTTTCCGGCTATCGGCGCGAAAAAAGGCGAAATTTTTCGAAATATCTATAACACCAACAAACTCCGTTTTGCTGCGCTCAATGACCTCCACGATTTCACCGGCAGGTTTGGCATTCTTGCGTTTTGCGTAGAGCATTGTTTTTACTCTATCACCGTGCAACGCTTGTCCTAAGTGCTTGGGTGAAATATAAATATCCCGTTCGTGTTCGTCGTCTTCCAGATTGATGTAGGCCGCCCCGTTTGATGTCATATCCACTAAACCAATCACGTATTTGTCTTTACCGGGTAAGCGATAACGCCCGTTAGCCGGACTTTCCAGCACATTGTCTTTCAGTAGCTTTTCGAGTTCCGCAGCGATATTTCTTCGCAATTCGCGGTCTTTAATGCCCATACGGGCGCATACCTGTTTGTAGTTAAGCGGTCTCCCTTCTTCTTTTGAGAGCACTGCTAAAATGGGTTCCCTCCAGTTTTTGACAGATGTAGTTTTCTTTTTTTTTGTCATAAATATATATTGATTTTTGTCAAAGATACATTGGCATTAATTACGAAAAGAATATCATTGCATCATTAACATTCGTTTCCTCTAAAATGGATAACCCAATGCAACGTTCCATGCGATGCGACTAAACCGAAAATCGTCGGTAATGTAACGATTTCCCTCGGGTTGATTGGGGTTGTAGAGTGGGTATGCCATATCGAGTCGAATAACAAAAAAACCAAAGTCGTAGCGCACCCCAACACCACTTCCCAGGGCCATACTTTCCAACAAGGTTTCCCAACGCAATACCAAATCGGGATTTTCGTCGGATACCCGTGAGCCATCCGGCAGCCTCAAGTCTTCGTAGAAAATGTTTCCGGCATCGAGAAAAACAGCACCCTTAAAGCGTTCGTATATGGGAAAGCGATACTCTAAATTAGACAACAGCTTGATGGGTGCAGTATTAAATAGCGTGTCGGCGCCTTGGTTGGTACCCGGCCCTAATCGGTACGGAAGAAATGCGCGTATATCGTTATTTCCACCTGCAAAGTAACGCATCTCAAACGGCGGTTGATAGCCAAATACCGGGTCGATGCTGTTGCCGTAGGCACGGGTATAGCCGGCAAACACACGCCATACTAAACTGGTTTTAGGGCTGAGTGTCCAAAACTGTCGGTAGTCGATTTCGGCTTTAACGTACTGAGCAAAATTGACCCCCATAATGGTAGACGCCCCTAAAGAATCGGTGGGGAATTCTGCAGCGGCGTTGATGCCGGCCAGGGTATTTCCGGCAACTTCGACCATACCGCGAAAGAAATACCGCAGTGGTTTTTTACTGGTGAGCTGGTTGTTGTAGGTATAGGTATAGCGCGTGGAGCTGATGAAGGTATTTCGAAATCCGAATAAGAAGTTGAGGTTTTGTAAAAATTCATCGCGAAGCTGACTGATGCGAACAACATTAACATCCACGAAGTCCACAGCATGGGTTTGATTCAAATCTTGTTGCCATATGTACCCCAAACTACCGCGATAAAGGATGCGGTCGAACTCCACACGACTCTGTCTACCGGCAGATAAGGCCATACGCGTACGGGGCTGCATGCGCCTCGGGATGATTCCAACGGTATTGAACGGAAGTAAAAAACGCGGAAAGAGCAGCGACACCTCTGCACTGAGTTCAAAGGTGTTGAAAAATTGGTCGGTAGCCAATTCACCAATGGCTTGTGATTCAATACCTCCGCGAAGGCGCACATTGAGGTTCTCCCCTCCACCGAAGGCGTTTCGGTTTATCCAGCTGATGTTGGCATTTGTTCCCAATTGCGCAGCCGTATTGAGGGCTTCAATTTCGGCAGTAAAACTTCTGCGCGGGAGCGGTACCATAGAAATACTCGCAATCAACCCTCTTCCAGTCGTATCGTCTTCCTCCGCACGAAAATTGATTTCGGTGCTGCTGAATAACCGCAAACGGTTGATGTGCTGGTAGGAGTTTTTGATGCGATTTTCGCGGTAACCGGTGCCGGGGGTAAACTCCAGCACATCGGTGAGCACTCTCGGAGCTAACCAAATGGAGTCCTTGCTTTCGTAGAGAATCTCGTAGCCCATAAACGATGTCGTATCGGCATTCCTATTGCGCACGCGATAATCAGGATTGATAACGATGCGCGAGATCACATTGGGTACCGGTGTAACAGATATCAGGGAATCACCTTGTTGGCGCTGTTGATTGGGAATATTGATGGTGAGGTCGATTTCACCGGGATGCTGAAGTGTATCTACCGTAAAGCGAATGCGGTCGCGAGGAAATGCAAAATAACCATTGTTGCGAAACAACGTGGTGAGTCGCTCGCGTTCCTCTTCCATCTTTGAAAGATTAAAGGGATTATCGGCTTTCACTGTACTGTTGTTTATCTCTCTTTGGTGCAAGCGCCTTAAGCCATCGTCTTCAATGTTGTACTGAATGCTTCGAATATTAAACTGTGGCCCCGTCTCAATGCGATATATAATACCGGCTTTTTTATCGCCCTTCTCCTCGTAGGTGTAACTTGCATTAGCACGAAAGTACCCTTGATTAATGGCATATTGCTTCAGCTGCTGGGTTGAGCGGATGGCCAAAGCCGTGTCTACAATGGTTGGTATGTATCCAAACAGTTTGCGTGGTGCCGGCTGTTGGCGAATAACGGCCATCGCACTGCGATCGCTGCTCTTTTTTCCATTGATGAGCAATGTGGTATTCCATAGTGCACGATCACCGGGCTGAACATTGCGCACGGATCGGCAAGAGGAGAATACTGCAAGGAGGGCGACAAACACAAATATAGACCAACATTTAGAGGCTCGACAAACGAGCAGCTTGGTCATCATTTGTGTGGTGTTCATTAGGCTTCTTTTCGGGCTTCAATCATCACGTCGAGGATGTCACTGGCCGCTTTAGAAATAACGGTTCCCGGACCAAAAACACCTACTACACCACAATCGAAGAGGAAATCGTAATCTTGGCGGGGAATCACTCCGCCCGCAATAACGAGAATATCGTCTCTTCCTTGACGCTTCAACTCTTCAATAACTTTAGGTACTAGCGTTTTATGCCCCGCTGCCAACGAGCTGACGCCAACGATGTGAACATCGTTCTCAATCGCTTGTTGCACCACCTCCTCGGGCGTTTGGAAAAGTGGGCCAATATCGACGTCAAATCCTATATCGGCGAAAGACGTGGCCACCACTTTCGCACCTCTGTCGTGACCGTCTTGTCCAATTTTAGCAACCATAATACGCGGTCTACGCCCCTCGAGTTCACTGAATTCATTGGTGCGTTTGCGGGCCAAATTGAATGCGTCGTTTTGTTTCATTTCTTTGGAATATACGCCACTTACTGAGCGATTAGTGGCCTGATAACGACCAAATACACATTCTATCGCCGACGAAATCTCTCCCAAACTTGCGCGTTTGCGCGCGGCATCTACCGCAGCGGCAAGCAGATTGCCATCGCCTTTAGCTGTCTCAGTAATGACCTCCAAGGCGCGTTGGACATCTTTCTCGTTCCGATTTGCGCGCAATTCCTTTAAGCGGTCGATTTGCTCACGCGTTACCTTTTCGTTGTCAATTTCTAAAATATCCAATGCCTCTTCCTCTTCGGTAAGCTGAAAGGCATTAACCCCGATGATCAGGTCCTTTTGGCCATCGATGCGGGCTTGTTTTTTGGCCGCAGCTTCTTCGATGCGCAACTTTGGCAACCCGTTTTCAATGGCCTTTGCCATTCCACCCAGCGCCTCCACTTCCTGTATGAGTTCCCATGCGTTGTTTGCCAATTGCTCGGTAAGGTATTCCACGTAATGCGAGCCACCCCACGGATCAATAGCGTCGGTGATTCCGGCCTCTTTTTGTAAGTAGATTTGCGTATTGCGGGCAATGCGGGCGGAGAAATCCGTCGGCAATGCAATGGCTTCATCTAAACTGTTGGTATGCAATGATTGCGTACCGCCGAATGCGGCACCCATGGCCTCGATACAGGTGCGCGCCACGTTGTTGAACGGATCTTGCTCGGTAAGACTATACCCCGACGTTTGGCAGTGGGTACGCAACGCCATGGATTTGGGGTTTTGGGGATTGAACTGTTTCACCAATTTTGCCCACAACACTCTTCCGGCACGGAGCTTAGCAATTTCCATAAAGTGGTTCATGCCAATAGCCCAAAAGAACGATAAACGCGGAGCAAATTCATCAATGCTCAAGCCGGCATTAAGTCCGGTGCGAATGTATTCCAGTCCATCGGCTATGGTGTAGGCCAGCTCAATATCGGCTGTGGCGCCGGCTTCGTGCATGTGGTATCCGGAAATAGAAATGCTGTTGAAACGCGGCATGTTCTCACTGGTGTAGCGAAAAATATCGCCAATGATGCGCATGGAGGGCAATGGTGGATAGATGTAGGTGTTGCGCACCATAAATTCTTTCAAAATGTCGTTTTGAATGGTGCCACTGAGTTTTTCGGGCGACACACCTTGCTCTTCAGCAGCAACAATGAAAAAGGCCAGTATGGGAATCACCGCGCCGTTCATAGTCATCGAAACTGACATCTTATCTAAGGGAATCTGATCAAACAGAATCTTCATATCCTCGACGCTATCGATGGCAACGCCTGCTTTTCCCACATCACCAGACACCCTTGGGTGATCGGAGTCGTAACCGCGGTGGGTTGCCAAGTCAAACGCAACCGACAGTCCTTTTTGTCCGGCCGCCAAGTTTTTACGGTAAAACGCATTTGACTCTTCCGCAGTAGAAAACCCGGCATACTGACGGATCGTCCACGGACGCTTGACGTACATGCTAGCGTAAGGGCCTCTCAGATAAGGCGGATACCCCGCACCAAAACCGTCCATCAATCCGGAAAGATGCTTCTTAGGATCAATAACGAGAGGGATGGCAATACCTTCCGGACTGGTCCATTCCTTATCTGAAGAGATGGATGATTTAGAAGTCGTATTAGGAGTAAACGGAACGTCTGATAGGTTACGGCGCATGGTTAAATATGTTTATCGCAAAAATAGCAAACAACCATCAGTCTTATCACTTTAGATTTTTCTTTTTTCGCATAGGCTCCCAATGGCACTCTATCCTTACGCCCTATCCGCTCATGAGTTGGATTTTAGATTAAGCCTATTGGTCATTCCATTCTCATTTTCTCATTCTTCATTCTTCATTTTTTCACCCTCAACAGCGCCACATTCTCAACATGATGCGTATGCGGAAACATATCCACGGGGCGGTAGGTTTCCACCTCGTAGTGTTCGCTCATCAATGCGAGATCACGAGCTTGGGTAGCGCTATTACAACTGACGTATACCCAGCGCTTGGGCATGATGTCGAGGATTGTTTTTACCACGGATGGGTGCATGCCCTCTCTCGGTGGGTCAACCATCAAAATATCGGGTTTGCCGTGAGTGCGAATGAATGATTCGTTGAGAACCTCGCGCATATCGCCGGAGAAAAAGGTGGCGTTTTCAATGTTGTTGCGCACGGCATTTTCCTTGGCGCTGATGATGGAATCTTCCACCAATTCTACGCCCACAACGTGGTTGACGGAACGGGCGGCGTATAAGGCAATCGTCCCGACCCCGGTGTAAAGGTCGTAGAGCAACTCATCGTTTTGTGGGTTGAGAAAATCCAAGGCCACGCGGTAAAGCGCTTCGGCTTGCAAGGCATTGGTTTGGTAAAAGGTCTTTGGACCAATGTGGAAAGTCAACTCCGGGTCATTTTCGCGATAACCTTTCATGACCTCTTTGATATACCCAGGACCGCTGACCACTTGAATGTCTTGATCGTACAAAGACTCGTTTCCTTTGTGGTTAACCGTGTACAAGGCCGTGGTTATTTCCGGGAAGGCCGCTTGCAGATTGTTCATCACCTTGATATAATCCACGCCATAGGACGGACCAAACTGCAACAACACCATCACTTCTCCGGATTGTGCCGTACGAATCAACAGCGAACGCATCGCCCCAACCTTGTCATAGGGGTGATAAAAACTGAGGTTGTTCTCCACGGCGTATTCGCGCATCCAATTGCGAATGCGGTTCGACGGCTCGGGCTGCAAGTGACAATGAGTAATGTCTATGACCCTGTCCCACCTCCCCGGGGCGTGAAAACCAAGGGCGTTGCGGGCACTGATGGTTTCGTCCGACTGCACCTCCTCGTCGGTCAACCAGCGATGGGTAGAAAAGCTAAACTCCATTTTATTGCGGTAGTAGTACGGTGAGGGCGATGGCAGAATCGGCTGTGCGTCGGGGAGTTTGAGGTGGCCAATGCGACTGAGGTTTTGGGTGACCTCATTGGCTTTGTGCGTCAACTGCGCTTCGTAACTCAAGTGCTGCCATTTACAGCCACCGCAGTGGTGAAAGTGTTTGCACTCGGGCTCTATCCTATCGGGAGAATACGACAGTATCTCAATGGCTCGTCCTTCGGCATAGGCCTTTTTGTGCTTGAACACCTTGACTTTCGCCTTATCTCCGGGAACGGCGCCTTCTACCAGCACCGTTTTTCCTTCCGGCAAACGCGCAATGGCTTTCCCCTTGGCGCCTGCCCCTACAATATCCAAATCGTGGATGGTTGGTTTGCGTTTTCTTGACATGGCGGCAAAGATAAATCGAGCCATTATACCAATGACCAATTAGTTTGTCTATCATTGCAACAAGCCCACTTTCTAAAAACCTACGCACATTTTCCCCGTAAAAAAAGCACCCCCTACCTCCACATTAATTAGTAGCTTTGTGGCGAAATTATTAGCTTAACCATAAAGTTAAAGTGGCTGTCTAATAACGTGCGAAAGCAATGGATGCGGTAAGGGTCAACCTGTGTATTGACCCTACCGCTTAAAAAAATATAACGAAGCAATCGGACTTTAAAGACAGACACCAACAAATTAACAATGAGCGCCACTAAATACATCTTCGTAACCGGCGGTGTGACCTCTTCCCTCGGAAAAGGCATCATATCCGCGTCCTTGGCTACACTGTTACAATCTCGCGGCTACTCCGTAACCATTCAAAAGTTTGACCCTTATATCAACATCGACCCTGGAACGCTCAATCCCTACGAGCACGGTGAATGTTACGTTACCAACGACGGCGCCGAAACCGATCTCGACCTCGGTCACTACGAGCGCTTCCTCAACCGCCCAACTTCGCAAGACAACAACGTGACCACCGGCCGCATTTATCAGTCGGTCATCGATAAAGAACGTCGCGGCGACTACCTAGGAAAAACAGTACAGGTAATTCCCCACATCACCGACGAAATCAAGCGCCGGATGAAACTGCTCGGACAATCCGGAGAGTTTGAAGTGGTCATCACCGAATTGGGTGGCACCGTGGGTGACATTGAGGCTCTTCCTTACGTAGAGGCCGTACGTCAGTTTAAATGGGAAATGCCCGACGACTGTATGGTGGTGCACCTCACCTTAGTTCCTTACCTGGCTGCTGCCGGAGAATTAAAGACCAAACCCACGCAACACTCGGTGAAGATGTTGCAAGAAAGCGGTGTGCAACCCGATGTATTGGTATGTCGTTCGGAGCATCCCATCGACGATGACATCAAGCGCAAGTTGGCACTTTTTTGCAACGTGAAAAAAGAGGCGGTAGTAGAATCATTAGACGCAGAAACCATCTACGCCGTACCTGTTCTCATGCGCAATGAAAAACTAGACGAAATCGTACTCAAGCGCCTCAGTCTACCTACAGAGAGTGCGCCCGACATCAGCCGCTGGAAAGACTTTCTTTACAAGCTTCGCTATCCATCATCTGAGGTCACCATAGGCTTGATTGGGAAATACGTGGAACTGCGCGACGCTTACAAGTCCATAGCCGAAGCATTTATTCACGCCGGTGCGGCAAATGAGTGCAAGGTCAATGTAAAGTGGATTCACTCCGAAAACCTAAGTGCTAAAGACATCAACAAAGAGCTCCACGATCTCGACGGTATATTGGTTGCTCCCGGTTTTGGCGAGCGCGGATTTGAAGGTAAACTTCGCGCCGTACAATACGCCCGAGAAAACAACATTCCTTTTCTCGGCATTTGCTTGGGTATGCAGTGTGCCGTAATTGAATTTGCGCGAAACGTACTAAATAAACCAAAGGCAAATTCTTCGGAGATAAACCCCAGTACACCCGATCCGGTTATTCACCTCATGGAAAGTCAAAAAGACATTACCGACAAAGGTGGCACAATGCGACTTGGCGCTTACGACTGTAAGGTAGCTAAGGACTCAACCGCGCACAAGGTTTACCGCCGCGAAATGATATCCGAACGCCATCGCCACCGTTTTGAGTACAATAATTCGTATCTCGAACAATACGAAGCGGCAGGCATGATCGCAACGGGCATCAATCCGGAAAACAACCTGGTAGAAATTGTTGAAATCCCTTCCCATCAGTGGTTTATTGGGGTTCAATTTCACCCGGAATACAAAAGCACCGTTGCCAATCCCCATCCTTTATTTGTATCGTTTGTGGAAGCTGCCATCAAACAATCTAACAGCAAAGACTAACCCTACCGGGTTAATTATAACAATTACTAAATGGAAAAAAAGACCGACATAAACAGCATCATAGGGTTTTTCCTTATTGGGTTGATCATGATTTACATGTTCTGGAATGATTCTCCAGAATCTCCAGAGCCCATCAGCACACCCTCGGCCACCGAAGAAAAAGAGATGCGTGAAACCGAAGCGACCGTTGCCACTGATATAGATGCTCTTACGGACACTACAGCCGCATTGGACACCACCGAAGTAATTCCGGTAAAAGAATTCACGCTGGAGAACAACCGCATTCAAATGGTCATCAGCTCAAGAGGTGGTCGACCGAACGCACTTCGCTTAAAAGAGTTTCAAACATTTAAGCGCTTTGAGCAAGACGAAGAGGCGCCGTTGTATTTGGCGAAAGACGGCAATATGCGGTTCAATTTGGATTTGAACAACGGAATAGAAACCTCTTCGCTAAACTTCCGTGCCGTAGAAGAAAGCACGGAAAAACTAAAACTGCAAGCCACAACACCCCGCGGGAACGTCTATATCACATATCACCTTCGCCCAGACGAATACGAGACCGACGTTCGCGTACAAACCGACTTCGATGTGACGGACCCTTCCATGTACTGGAAACTGCAAGCCCTTCGTCACGAGAAAAACGACGAGTACGAAACCAATAAAACAACCATATACTACCACTTTGCCGATAAGGATAAATCCGACCGCCTATCAGAAACCCGTGATCAACTTAAAGAAAAGGAAAACATCAACTGGTTTGCCTTCAAGCAGCAGTTTTTCTCTACCATTGTTCGCGTAGACGGTCAGTTTCCCTTAGCAACATTAGAAACCAGCACCAAAGAAGGTCGCTCGGACGTAACCAAAAACATGACGGCCAATCTGCGTATTCGCAACACCGGCAACCTCGACCTTCCACTTCACCTCTACTCCGGGCCCAATCGCTTTAAGCGCCTGAAATCGTACGGACACGGTTACGAAAAAGTCGTTCCGCTTGGATGGGGGATTTTCGGATGGATCAACCGTGGGGTAATCATCAACATCTTTAGCTGGTTAGAAACCTATGGTCTCAACTACGGAATCATCATTTTATTGATGACGTTGATGATCAAAATGGTATTGTTTCCACTCACCTACGGTTCGTACCGTTCTATGGCAAAGATGCGCGTATTAAAACCGGAAATTGACGCCATAAACGAGAAGTTTAAGGACAAAGACGCGATGAAAAAGCAACAAGCCACCATGAAGCTTTATCAGCAAGCCGGTGTCAATCCGCTAGGAGGTTGTATCCCTGTTCTTTTTCAAATGCCCATTCTCTTTGCCGTATTCCAATTCTTCCCGGCATCGATTGAGCTGCGACACCAATCCTTCCTTTGGGCCAATGACCTTTCGAGCTACGACTCCATTTACAACTTACCCTTTTCCATTCCCTTCTACGGCGACCACGTAAGTTTGTTTACGCTCTTGATGACGGTCACCACGATCATGTACACCTACATGAACCAACAATTGACCGGCACAAACAGCCAATACCCGCAAATGAAGTACATCATGTACCTAATGCCCGTGGTATTTTTAGGTGTATTCAACAACTTTGCCGCCGGATTGAGCTACTACTATTTCGTTGCCAACCTCATCACGTTTGGCCAACAGTTTGCCATCAGAAGCATCATAGACGAAGACAAAATTTTGGCTAAAATTGAGGAAAACAAAAAGAAACCTAAGAAAAAGTCTAAGTTTCAACAGCGCATGGAAGAAATGGCCAAAGAACGAGGGCAGCAAGTACCTGGGCAGAAAAAATCAAACAAAAAGAAAAAGTAATGAGACCAATTAGCCGTCTATTTGCCTTGTTTATTATGGCAGCACTTTCGGGATGCGCAAGTCAGCAAGCGCGAATGATGAAGTCCTTTGACAATGCCGGTGATGATGTCTACGTGCGTTTTGAACGCACTGAGTGTTTTGGTACCTGTCCCGTTTACGAACTCGTTATTCGGGGCAATCGCGAACTAGAATACACCGGGAAATCCTTTGCCAAGCCAAAAGGATCCTTCACGGCTACCATCAGTGAGGAAGATTGGGATAAACTTCGCAACAAAATCATTGAAGTTGAATTTTTCAATTTTGAAGATGAGTACGATGCTCCCATCAGTGATGTTCCCACTACCATTACAGAAGTATTTATCTCCGATAAACGCAACAAAACCGTCATCAATCGCTGGGATGCCCCCGAGAAGCTCGTGGCACTTGAAACATTCATCGACCAGTTGTGGCAGTCGTACGTTGTTGAAGATAGATAGGTTGTGGGCTATTTGCTGTTGGGTGAATGCCATTTAAAAAAGCATCATTCGCCACCAAACGCGTTATCATCTCTTTGCGTACATAAAGTGCGTTGATTTCTTCCCCATATTTCATTATTGAGCATGTAATACACAACCATTACCTTTGCTTGGTCTTTCAAATTAAACGGATGGTTCAAAACAACACAACAAATGGGTAAAGGCAACGGTTTAGGGTTTGGTACGTTAAGCATACACGGCGGGCAAGAAGCTGATCCGTCTACCGGTGCCGTAATGCCTCCGATATACCAAACATCGACATACAAACAAGATGTACCAGGCGAGCATAAGGGATACGCATATTCGCGGTCGAAAAACCCAACACGCACGGCTCTGGAAAAAAGCTTGGCAAGCTTAGAAAAAGGCACACACGGATTGGCATTTGGATCGGGGTTAGCTGCCGTAGACGCCGTTATGAAACTGCTTTCCCCGGGTGACGAAATCATTGCTCCCAATGATTTATACGGAGGCACCTACCGTTTGTTTCATTCCATATTTGCCAAATGGGGACTCGTATTTCACTTTACAGACCTCAACGACGAAGACAAGGTTCGCGCATTAATCAACGACAATACGCGAATGATATGGGCCGAAACACCCACCAATCCTCTGCTTAAACTATTTGACATCCGCAAACTGGCGGCCATTAAAGACGAGCACAACCTTACTCTGGTAGTCGATAATACGTTTGCTACGCCCTATCTGCAAACACCTTTAGAGCTTGGCGCCGATATCGTTATGCACTCGGTTACGAAATACCTAGGAGGGCACAGTGATTTGGTGTTGGGAGCACTGGTTCTTAAGGACGATGACATTGCTGAAAAACTTTATTTCATCCAAAAAAGCAGTGGAGCCATTTGTGGCCCTATGGACTGCTATCTCGCGCTAAGAGGCATCAAAACACTGCACGTACGCATGCAGCGCCACTGTGAAAACACCGAAGCAGTTGCGCGATTCCTAATCAGTCACCCCGCGGTAAAAAAAGTGTACTGGCCTGGCTTCCCGGGACATGGAGGTCACGAAATAGCCAATAAGCAAATGCGTGGATTTGGCGGGATGATCTCTTTTGAACTAAAGAACGACACAGTAGAAAATGCGTTTACACTGTTGTCGTCGCTAACAATATTTACCTTGGCCGAATCCTTGGGGGGTGTAGAAAGTTTGGCCGGCCATCCGGCAACAATGACGCATGCATCCATTCCGCGCGAACAGCGCATTGCTTCGGGTTTAACCGACAGTCTCATTCGTCTTAGCGTAGGGCTGGAAGACGCAAAAGACCTCATTCGCGACTTAGACCACGCACTTAAAGCCACATTAGAATAACATGCAACAAAAGAAAATTGCCGTCATAGGACTGGGTCGATTCGGATCGGCCATTGCGCGTAAACTCGTTGGTTTAGGTGCCGACGTAATGGGCATCGACATAGATGAAGACAAGGTTGATGACTTAAAGGACGTGCTCACATACACGGTTTGCCTTGATTCTTCAGACCCCAAAGCACTTTTATCGCAAAACATACCGGATATGGACGCGGTGGTGATTGCCATTGGTGCCAGTTTTCAGGATTTGATCCTCACCACGTATGCGCTTCAAGAAATTGGGGTTGAACGGATTATTGCACGTGCACAAGAACAAGTGCAAAAGCGCATTTTGCAAAAAATGGGGATAAAAGAGATTATGAGCATTGAAGACGAAGTGAGCAACGGTGTGGCGCAACAACTCATTAACCCGAGTGTGCTTATGGCGGTTCAGCTACCCGATGAATACGAAATTGTTGAAATTTCTGCACCGTCTTCTCTGTGGAACGAAAAACTAGCCAACATTGGCCTGCGTGAGAAGTATAACCTCAATCTGGTTACCGTACTCCGACACAAAAAAGATACACATCACATCATCGGCGTCCCTTACCCGGATACCGTAATTGAAGAAGGTGACTTAATCATCATTTTCGGATTGATGGATGACATCACGAAATTCATGGAGATCAATAAGTAAAACGACCCATTGGGCTGCATTTATGTGCCGTCTAAAATCTAAAAAAGCCGGAAACGATATCGTTTCCGGCTTTTTTATTTAGTGCGAATGATGTTGATTACATCATGCCACCCATTCCACCTCCGGGAGGCATACCAGCTGGTGCTCCACCGTCTTCACTAGGAATTTCGGTGATGGTAGCTTCAGTGGTAAGTAACATTCCGGCAACAGATGCAGCATTTTCAATGGCCACACGTGTTACTTTAGTTGGGTCGATGATGCCCGCTTTGAGCATATTCTCGTAGGTTTCAGACTTGGCATTAAACCCAAAGTCATCTTTACCTTCTTTTACTTTGGCTACAACAACGCTGCCTTCGAGACCAGCATTTTCGACAATCTGACGAAGTGGCTCTTCGATGGCGCGCATTACGATCGATATACCGGTGGTTTCATCGTCGTTATCGCCTTTAGCATCAGTTAAAAGAGCAGTAGCGCGAACGAGTGCTACACCACCACCGGGAACAATACCCTCTTCGATGGCGGCACGTGTAGCGGCAAGTGCATCGTCTACGCGGTCTTTTTTCTCTTTCATTTCCACTTCAGACGCAGCACCGACATAAAGTACGGCTACCCCACCTGCAAGCTTCGCCAAGCGCTCTTGCAATTTTTCACGATCGTAATCAGACGTTGTTGTTTCAATTTGCGCTTTGATTTGATTCACACGCGCAACAATATCGTCTTTGTTACCCTCACCGTTAACGATGGTGGTATTGTCTTTATCGATGGTCACCTTTTCGGCTGTTCCCAACATATCCAAAGACGCATTTTCAAGTTTAAAACCGCGCTCTTCACTGATGACCGTTCCACCGGTTAAGATGGCAATATCTTCGAGCATTGCCTTACGGCGATCGCCAAAACCAGGTGCTTTAACCGCAGCAATTTTTAGTGATCCGCGAATTTTATTCACAACCAATGTTGCCAATGCTTCGCCTTCTACGTCTTCAGCAATGATGAGAAGAGGACGTCCGGACTGTGCAGCTGGCTCAAGAACCGGTAGCAATTCTTTCATAGACGACACTTTTTTGTCGTAGATGAGAATGTACGGATTCTCTAAGTCGGCAATCATTTTTTCGGAGTCGGTAACAAAATAAGGCGAGGTATAACCACGGTCGAACTGCATACCTTCAACAATCTCTACGGTTGTTTCGGTTCCTTTTGCTTCTTCAACAGTAATAACACCTTCCTTTTTCACCTTACCCATTGCCTCTGCGATGAGCTTACCAATGGCAGCATCATTGTTGGCTGAAATAGACGCTACTTGTTCTATTTTTTCAATACTATCACCCACCTCTTCTGACTGCGAACGAAGGTTTTCAACGACCAACTTCACAGCTTTATCAATGCCTCGTTTGAGTTCCATTGGGTTGGCACCGGCAGCAACATTTTTCAAACCTTGGTTGATGATGGCTTGCGCGAGCACTGTAGCGGTAGTTGTACCGTCTCCCGCAATATCAGCGGTTTTAGACGCTACTTCCTTTACCATTTGCGCCCCGAGGTTTTCCATTTTGTCCTCGAGCTCAATTTCGCGGGCAACACTTACACCGTCTTTAGTGATGGCAGGACCGCCAAATGATTTTTCGATGACCACGTTACGACCTTTTGGTCCGAGGGTTACCTTTACGGCATTTGCCAAGGCGTCAACACCTCTTTTGAGGTTGTCGCGAGCTTCTATATTAAATTTGATTTCTTTAGCCATAGCTTATTGATGTTTTAAAATTAACTGATTAAATGATGGCGTAAATATCCGATTCACGCATAATGAGGTAGTCCTTGCCCTCAAAGTTTAGCTCGGTACCGGAGTACTTCCCGTAGAGAATGGTATCACCTACCTTAACGGTAAGAGGCTCATCGGGTTTACCGTTCCCAACAGCAATCACTTTTCCTTGTTGTGGTTTTTCTTGCGCGGTATCGGGAATGATGATACCGGACGCCGTTTTGGTTTCTGCCGCTGCGGGCTCAACTAAAACCCGGTCGGCTAACGGACGAATGTTTACGTTTGACATGGTTATTATTTATTAAGTGTTATACTGATTTACGGTATCTCTTAGTCACATTATGTGCCAAAGCAAAAAAAAAGGCGCTAGGCCTTTTTTCGTTGTCAAACTGTCAGTTCACTTATTTAAATGTCAGTCTTCCGCTGTCATTTCTCGCGTTTGGGCGTCCACAACACCCAAAGCAATCATATTGACAATTTCCCTTACGGAGCACCCCATTTGGAGGATATGTGCTGGCTTATTTAGGCCTAATAGCACAGGCCCTAAGGCTTCGGCAGCGCCAAATTCTTGAAGCAACTTATAGGCTATGTTACCCGACGCCAAAGATGGAAAAATATAAATATTAGGGCGGTTCCCAACCAGATCACTGAACGGGAAGTTTTCTTTTAAAAGGTCATTATTTACGGCAAAATTGGCTTGCATTTCACCATCAACAATGATATCGGGGTGATTTTTTCGAAGAATATCCGCAGCTTCTCTCATTTTTTTTGGCACGTCCCCTTCGTGTGAACCAAAATTTGAGAAAGACAAAAAGGCAACCTTAGGTTTTAAATTAATTCGGCGTAAAATCTTGGCGGTATGAACCGTGATTTCCACTAACTCATCAGCCGTGGGATTGGGGTTAATGGTTGTATCAGCAAAGAATATAGGGCCTTTTTTGGTGAGCATGATGTACATGCCTGCTGCACGCGAAACGCCCGATGCAGTACCAATGGTCTGAAATACGTTTTTAGCAACCTCAGGATACTTACGTGTGCTTCCGCTGATGAATACATCGGCATCTCCTTGACGCAGCATCATACATCCAAAGTAGTTGCGCTCGCGCATCATTTTATGCGCATCCATCTTAGTGACCCCTCGGCGCTTTCTAAATTCCCAAAATGCTTCAGCATACGTTTGGTTGATGGGCTCTTCATCTTTTGGGTCAATGATGGTGCAATTCTCCAGACCCGTTAATTGATATTCTTTAATAATGCTTTCAATTTTTTTGCGTTTGCCCAGTAAAATTGGAATAGCAATACCCTCGTCCGCGACAATTTGTGCGGCCTTAAGCACCTTAAAGGTATCTGCTTCGGCAAGAACAACGCGCTTGGGGTTAGCACTTGCACGCTGAATGGCCAGGCGCATAAACTTATCATCACGCCCCAAGCGATTGATGAGTTCCTCGCGGTACGTTTCCCAATTAGTGATGGGATTCTGTGCAACCCCACTTTCCATTGCAGCTTTAGCAACTGCAGGTGCAATGGTGTAAATCAAGCGCGGATCAAAAGGTTTGGGGATGATGTAATCGGAGCCAAACTGTAAATTCTTTTGGTTGTAAGCGATGTTGACGATCTCAGGAACGGGCTCGCGAGCCAACTCCGCCAATGCGTGAACAGCAGCCAATTTCATTTCTTCATTGATGGACTTTGCGCGTACGTCGAGTGCACCTCGAAATATAAACGGAAAACCAAGTACGTTATTAACTTGGTTGGGATTATCGCTTCGTCCTGTAGCCATAATAATATCCTTCCGTGACGCTATGGCTTTGTTGTAATCTATTTCAGGATCGGGGTTGGCCAATGCAAAAACGATCGGCCGTTTGGCCATGCTTTTTACCATATCTACAGAAAGCACACCACCACGACTCAAACCGACAAATACATCGGCTTTTTTAACCGCTTCTTCAAGCGTTTTAAGTTTTGTTTTTCGTGCAAAAAACAACTTTTCCTCGGTTAAATTATCACGATCGGTTGTGATAACACCTTTGGAATCCAACATCAGAAGGTTTTCCTTTTTCACCCCTAATGAGAGATATAATTTGGCACAACTCACTGCACTGGCTCCCGCACCGTTGAAAACCACTTTTACTTTATCAATTTTTTTCTTTACAACGTGTAATGCATTGATGAGTGCCGCGCCGGAGATGATTGCCGTACCGTGTTGGTCGTCGTGCATTACGGGGATGTCCAGTTCGTCGCGCAGGCGTTGTTCAATGTAAAAACAATCGGGTGCTGAAATATCTTCCAAATTGATACCTCCAAACGTGGGCGCCATAATCTTTACAGCTTCCACGAACTTCTCCGGATCTTTGGTATCCATCTCTATATCAAAGACATCTATATCGGAAAATATCTTAAAAAGGAGTCCCTTTCCTTCCATCACGGGTTTTGAGGCAAGTGGTCCAATATCGCCTAGCCCCAACACAGCTGTACCGTTGGAAATTACCGCCACCAGGTTTCCTTTAGCCGTATATTTATAGGCATCTTCGGGCGTTTTAGCGATCTCCTTACACGGCTCAGCAACCCCCGGCGAGTACGCTATGGCTAAGTCGCGCTGACTGTTGGATGGCTTAGACGGTATGACTTCAATTTTCCCCGGTCTGCCTTGACTGTGGTACTCGAGGATATCTTTTTTGTTGAGTTTTTTACCCATTGGTTTCTTCGTTATAGTTCCAGTAATCGGTGTAACCTTGTGAGAAGGGGTAACGTTCGTCGCGAATATTCACGATCATTTTTCGCAGTTTTTCCTTGAGTTCATCAATATTGTCCCCACGATTGGCAGAGATAAACACAACATCATCACCCATACGATTCATCCACGTTTGCTTCCAATCGGATAAGGTCATGTGGTGTTTCTCCTTGGGGCCTAAGTCGTCTTCATCTTGCGTATGGTGAGTAAACGCATCTATTTTATTAAACACCAACAGTGTATCTTTTTCTTCACCACTAATTTCTGCCAGTGTTTCTTGTACCGTTTTGATGTGATCTTCAAAATAAGGGTGTGATATATCTACTACGTGTACCAATAAATCGGCTTCTCTTACTTCGTCGAGAGTGGATTTAAAGGATTCGACCAACTGGGTTGGTAATTTGCGAATGAACCCAACCGTATCACTCATCAAGAACAACACCCCGTCTAAAAATACCTTACGTACTGTGGTGTCGAGTGTTGCAAACAACTTGTTTTCGGCAAACACCTCCGACTTCGAGAGTAAATTCATCAGGGTAGACTTTCCGACGTTGGTATATCCCACTAGCGCAACTCTTACCATCTTATCACGTGATTTGCGCTGGGTGGCCATTTGCTTATCTATTTTGGCCAACTTTTCTTTTAGAAGAGCAATTTTCTGTGTGATGATTCGACGGTCGGTTTCAATTTGCGTTTCACCCGGTCCGCGCATACCTATCCCTCCTTTTTGCCTTTCCAAGTGCGTCCACATTCTTGTAAGACGGGGTAATAAATATTGGTATTGAGCGAGCTCTACTTGGGTACGCGAGTGTGCTGTTCGGGCACGAGAAGCAAATATATCGAGTATGAGGTTGGTACGATCCATCACCTTTTGCTCGAAAATGTTTTCCAAGTTTTTAATCTGAGATGGCGTAAGCTCGTCGTCAAAGATGACCAAATCCACATTGTTTTCCTCGACATATTCGGCGATTTGTTTCACCTTTCCCATACCGAGGTAAGTACGTGGATTTGTATTAGACACTTTTTGTGCGAAACGCTTAAGTGTAACAGCACCGGCCGTTTTTGCAAGAAAAGCAAGTTCGTCGAGGTACTCTTCCAGCATGTCATTAGTCATATTGCGCGTTTGCGCACCAACGAGCACTGCTGTTTCCGATGTATGTGTTTTACTTTGGCGTTCGAGCATATAGTTATTTAGAGGTTATTACCAGCAATGCACCTTTGAATGAAGCAATTATTTTAATACGCAAAAGAAATCAACAGTGTAGCTCATGTTCAAGTTGCAACCAGAAAAGCGCATTTAGAGAACCCATAGATCACCCAAGGTTTAACCAATTTACCCAAGGAACTCTAGACAATAAAAGCACTAAACCGATTGAAAACAGAAGCGCGAGATTTTTAAATTTCAACTTATCCGTTGGCAGTCGCTTTGATCGTGCGGAAGCAATGGTAATGGCAACCACAGCGAGAATATTGGTAGACGCATGCTCTACAAGCATAAACCGCAATTTGGAGTTGCGCATTGCTTCACCCACATCTGCGAATGCTTCTTGTGTAATGGGGCTTAAAAAGATATAAAGTATTAAACCCACCAAAAACTGAACGTGCACCGCTAAAACAGTGAATTTAACCCATTTTCGATCAGTATCTGTAAACGATGCATTGTTTGCTGTTTTGGTAATCCAGCGAATAATCGTGATTATAAGCATGGCAAATACGACATATGCCAGCGTGGAATGTGTGTGTAAAAATGCGGTGTACATACTGTTTTAGTTATTAAATTAAAAGAATTCAAATCTACAAAAAAAGCGTGTAATCGAACCTTAAAAAAACAAGAATTGTAATTAGGAAGAGACCTATGCTTAAGGATTGACAATACTGCAGTCGGCAGCAAAAGACGATTTAGTAGGTTGCGCAACGTAAATCAAGAAGACTTCTCTCCTTCACGCCGTTTCTTGTTCTTTTCAACCACCGCATCTAATATTTTTGCAATTTCCTTTTGTTGCGAAGGTGTCAAAAATGTAACCTCTAACTTTTTGATTTTTTCTTCGTTGGAATTCGACAGGGTTTTAACAACTAAATTTTTGGCGAGAAACTTTTTTTCAAATTTGTAAGAAAGCACCATGCGTCGGGGAAATTCAGCAGAGCCATTGTAGTGGGCGTTTAGCGGAATTTCTTTGAACAAGGGCAAATCGCGCATGGAGATTATTTCATATTCCATCTGAAAAACAGCGGTGCGGAAACGCGATAAAATGATCAAAATAATAACTGTTGCTGATATATAGGATGCCGTGAAGTCGGAAAACATCCAGCCTAAACTTCCCGGAATCATAGCAAGCGTTACATTAAAGAAAATAACTACAGCTCCTGCAATAGATAGAAATCTGAGCAAATATGTAAAGAACTTATTATGAATTTTAATTAGTTTCTTCATTTCTATCTATTGAAAAAATCGATCATTAAAGCTTTATAAGATAATTTTGTACCAGTACGCAAATATACACCAATAAAATTAAATGTAGAGTAACTGTTTGTTGATATGAGTCCAAACTGAATCTGGAACCAAAAATGACTTAGGATTGCTATTCTTTACCGATTTTCGAAAATCTGTTGAGGAAATGTCTAGAAGGGGCGCATCGGAAATCGCAATATTTGAAAAATCAAAAAAGTGCGCATCGGGGGGGTGACCGGGTCGTGGATACACCGTTATGTGCTGATCATTCAGTATAACGGATCCGTTCTTCCATCGCGCCATATTTTGCAAACTATCAGATCCAACCAATAGCGAAAATGATTTTTCAGGATGCCTCAACTTGAATGCTTCTAAACTGGCATGCGTGTAGGAGGGTGTAGGTAGTGAAAATTCTAAATCACTGCTTCGAAAATACGGACAGTCTTCTATGGCCAAGTTCACCATGTGCAAACGCTCGTATTTATCGAGCATACCCTTTGACGATTTGAATGGATTTTGTGGGCTCACTACAAACCAAATTTCCTCAAAAGACATCTCATAGTAAATATGCTGTGCTATGATGAGATGCCCAATGTGAATGGGATTGAAACTGCCAAAAAACAAGCCTGTCATGATTCTATAAAATTGGACACTATTGCATCTAGTGTTTTCATCGATGCACCTAAGTCGTCATTTACCAAAACAAAATCAAAATGCATTGACATGGTCAATTCTTCTGCTGCTTTATCAATTCGAATGTCAATTTCTTCCATTGAATCTGTTCCTCTTGCCAGCAACCTCGCTTTGAGTTCGTCAATACTCGGCGGTTGAATAAAAACTGCTAAAGACTGTTTGGCGTATGTCGCTTTAATGGTTTTTCCTCCTTGCACATCAATATCAAACACTGCTATTTTCCCATCCTTATAGATTCGCTCCACTTCAGATTTTAGTGTGCCGTAGAAACGCCCGGGGTAGACCTCCTCGTATTCAACAAAATCACCGTTTTCAATGTGTTTTTTAAACTCATCTACAGACATAAAATAGTAGTCTACACCATGCATTTCGTTTCCTCTTGGAGATCGCGTAGTGGCACTAATGGAAAACGCTAAATCATCGCGCGTATTTAAAAGGTGCGTCACCAGCGTTGTTTTTCCCGCACCACTCGGAGCTGAAAGTACGAGCATTTTACCTTCCATACATCAGGCAATATTAAGGTTGATTTCTTTAATCTGCTCAAGCGTATCTTTCATGTCAACCACCAATTTTTGTATGGATTCATGTTGGCATTTTGAACCGAGTGTATTGATCTCCCTGCCCATTTCTTGAGCTATGAAATTCAGTTTTCGCCCACTGTGTGCGTTTGCACTCATCACCTCTAAAAAATACTGTATGTGTTGACTCAAACGTACTTTTTCCTCGTTGATATCGAGTTTTTCCAAGTAGTAAATCATCTCTTGCTCAAAGCGATCGCGATTGACATCAGCGTTTAACTCTTGAAAATGATGTTCAAACTTCTGACGAATACGGTTCATGCGTTCGTCTTCATAAGCTGGCACCTCGGCGAGCAATGAATCAATACGAACAACAGCAGTACGCAGATCTTTTTCCATAGCACTACCCTCTTCAGCGCGAAAAGACTCGATGCGCTGCAGTGCTTCTCTCATAGCATCCTTAAGGTCCTTGACGTCGTCGTCATTAAGCGCCTCTTCTCTTCCGGAAAGCACATCGGGCATCTTCAACGCAGATGCCAATGCGTCGCCGGCTGCACCGGTTTTCGATAGTAAGTCATTGTAAAACGTTAGATATGTTTCCAATTTAGCCACATCTACAGCCTGATCTAATGATGCTTCGTGCGGTACAATGGTTATGTTGGCGTCTACTTTTCCGCGTACCAATCGTTCTTGCAGCATTTTGCGCATGAATGATTCGTGTGGCCTCAAGAGTGACGACACACGAAAATTAACGTCAAAAGTTTTGCTGTTTAGCGAACGAAGTTCTACCGTAAAATGATGGTTTTTTCCGTTTAGTTCGGATTTACCATAACCCGTCATTGAATGTATCATATAATTCCGTACAAATATTGGGCAAAGGTAATGGCTAGAACAGTAGCAGTCGATTTATGCCTTTCCGCTCTTTTTATGGAAGTACCAAGCAATGGCTACTGAAGCCATAAGTACATATGGCATGAACATGAGGTATAAAATGCCATTATTCAAGCCTGTAGCAGCCTTGTCCCCTGATGATGATTCAGCTACTGCCTTACACATGGCGCACTGAGCATCGGCTATTGCCGGTAAGAGAAGTATAATTCCAACAAGGATTAATATGCGCCTAGCCATAATACGGATACATAAATAAATAAACCAAAACACCAGTACTAGAGACATACAGCCAAATGGGGTATGTCCACTTCACAACAGCTTTGTGCTTGTTTATCTGATTGACGTAAGCGCGATAAATAGCCAACATGGCTAGGGGCAATACTGGTACTGAAAGAACAATGTGCGTAATGAGTATGAAAAAATAAAGGGATCGCATCACACCTTCACCTCCATAAGGAACAGGATCGTTAGAAAGTTTTGAGATGACGTATGACACGAGAAACACCGCAGACAGTATAAACGCAGACGCCATAACCAGGCGGTGCTGTTTAATCATATTTTGTTTTATGAAAACACCTCCGAGTAACAGTAGTATAAAGGTAGAACCATTAATGACTGCGTGAAAAAATGGCAATCCTTGAATGAGGTGATTATCTGTTTTCAACCGTGCATTCTCAGGCAAAATCATTAGTATAGCAACAGCAACAGGTACAACAATCGACAAAATTGCGATGATGCTAAGCATTTTCTTTTCGTTAGACAGAACCTTGTCCATATTACTAATTCTTTTTTGCTTCTTTTGCTGCTTTTTCTTCTTCGTACTCTCTTTTTGAACGGTCTTTTTCCAATTCTGCTTTGAGAACTTTTATATCGTCAACCATGTCCTTCACTTCTAAAAGTTCTAATGAATTATAAACACCCATAAGGTTACCTTGTTCATTAATACGACTGCGTATACGGCCTTCCCAATCGACTAAAACCAACATCTCTGAATGCAGAAAACCGCCGGGTGCCATCTCATCTTCCATTGCACTCAATAGAAATGCATTGGCAAGCGCATAGGTTTTTTCCTTATCTCCGCGAACAAAATTCCAAATGGTTGGTGTACGTTCCTTTACACCAAGCTCCAATCCATATGCCTTGAGTGCTTCTAGGGTATCCTTCTCCGGATCTACAGTAAACGATAAGATTCTAAAATCATCCAAATGTTTAAAGCGGTCATAGATTTGATCCTTTAACTGGAAATTCATAGGACCGCATACACTGGGGCACGTTGTGAAAAAGAAATTAACAACCGTAATTTTCCCCTCAAAGAAGGAGCGGTCGACGGGGGTACCATTTTGATTTAAAAAGCCGTCAAAATGTGGAATGCTATACGGTATGGTATCACCCTCGTCTGTAATTTCGGCAGGACCGGCATACTCAAGCGACTGGAAGAACACCTCCTTCACATTGTATACCCAGATATAGTAAAGTAAAAAGGGCAATATTAGTATGGCTACCAATATTACCCACTTTTTAATATTGAAAGACATAAGGTTTAATTTCCCGGTATAGATTGTAACGTAATGGATCCAAAGTATCCGGCCTCAACCAATATTATAAACATCATGTACGGAATCAAGATGAGGGCTGGAAGCGAAATGGCCCAAATTAGGTTTTTTCGTTCGTACTTTAAGTGCATAAAATACATTACGATGTAATACGCTTTAACAAGTGTAAGGATGATAAAGACGTGATTCAATAAAAGCGTACCGGCGAATTTGGTCATCAAAAAAGGAGGCTTAACAATACCCAAGCCAACTTCAACGGCCGTTACGATAAGTAAAAGCCAAAATATATTCCAAATCCAACGGGTTCCTGCGGGTTGTGCGTGATCAGACATAACGGTATATTGTTGTTAATTGATGGTTATACAAGGTAAAAGAACGTAAATACGAAAACCCATACGAGGTCAACGAAGTGCCAGTACAAACCAACCTTCTCTACCATCTCGTAGTGACCTCTGCGTTCGTAGGTGCCTTTCACAATGTTAAGAAAAATAATGAAGTTCAAAAGCACTCCGGTAAAAACGTGAAAACCGTGAAAACCGGTGATAAAGAAAAAGAAATTGGCGAACAGTGGATGACCATACTCATTTTCCTTCATGTTGGCACCCTGAACCACATAACTGTTCTCAACAAGGGGTAATGCTGTTTTGTGGTCTACAACTTCGTGTTCTTTACCCGGCAACAATAGCTGTAGCGATGGATCAGCTTTAAAGGCTGCAATAACATCTTCCGTAGCAAATTTCTCGTGATGGTCATGGGCCACACCCTCACCGTGAATGATATCGTGTAGAGATAACACATGCCCTTCGGAATCGGCAATTTTCGCCATGCGTCCATCTTCAAAACGAACGGCGCCGTGTTCACCAACGATGAAGTGATACCACTCCCATGCTTGTGAACCCAAGAAAATGACACCACCTATGATGGTAGCGAGCATCCATATGGTTACACCTTTTTGGTTCATCTTGTGACCCTCGTTTACAGCCATTACCATGGTAACCGAACTCATAATGAGAATAAACGTCATCAAGGCTACATAGAGAAGCGGGAACTCTCCGTGTAAAAACGGAAAATGTGTAAATACCGCATCGGGATCGGGCCAAAGGGATTCGAATTTAAACCGATAAACACCGTAACCTATTAGGAAAGCACTAAACGTTAGAGCATCCGAAACGAGGAAAAACCACATCATCAGTTTGCCATAACTGGCACCTAGTGGCCTGTTACCGCCTCCCCAAACGTTTTCATTACTTTGATCTACAGTTGCTTGTGTAGCCATTATCTCTTACTTTAAATTGAAATGCAATATTACCGAACAAAATTTAAAAACAGGTACAAATATAACCATACGGCACCGAGAAAATGCCAAAAAATTGATGCTAATTCAAAGCCTAATTTGTTTTCTTTTGAATACAAACCTCTTAGGGCATTAATCATGGTTACAAAGAGTGCAATTATACCCCCTGCCAAGTGTAACAAATGGAAGAATGTAATCGCATAAATCCACGATCCACTGGTATTACTCCCTTCACCGGTGAAATAGATGCCGCGTTCTGTAAGGTCGTTCCATCCCAGAACTTGATACAAAACAAACCCAATCCCCAAGAGGAAGGCCGCTACAATTCCCGTATTGAACAAACCCATATTGTGCTGACGGATTGCAATCGCAGAAACGATTAGTGACACGCTAGACACAACAATAAGAATCGTGCTGATTAAAAACTCTGTTGGTAGGGCAAACTCCATCCATAGGCCCTTGTCTTCGAGTGTACCTTTACTTACTAAGAAACCCGATGTAAGCCCGGCAAACGCCATAAAAATACTCGCTTGAGCAATCCATAACATCGGCTTTTTTGCTCTTCTTCGCTGCTGTTTTAGTGTTTCGTCTGACATGTTTAATTACGCGATAAAGTGATCAACTACCCAAATGATTTGAGTTAATGTGAGATAAACAATGCTGTAGAGCATTAGTTTGCGAGCGGATGTGTTGTCTAACTTGCGCAACAACACCCATGCGCGAAACACCAAAACCAAACCCAGTAAAAATATTATAGACGTAGCGACTAAACTTACGGAAAAAGACCCCGCCAATCCAAAATAGGGCAGTAAAACCAGACCAAGCAATCCGGTTGAATACAATACAGTTTGAAATGCGGACGCTTTATCTTTTTGTCCGGAAGGCAACAAAACATACCCTGCCTTGGCGTAATCCTGATGCAACAACCAAGCAATGGCCCAAAAATGCGGAAATTGCCACAAAAACTGCCACGCAAACAACGTTCCCGGCTCAACGCCAAAGCGTCCTGTAGCAGCAACCCACCCCAACATAATCGGAATCGCTCCGGGGAAGGCGCCCACGAAAACAGCAAATGACGTTTTTCCCTTTAATGGCGTATACACCAAAGCGTATAACACAACCGATGCTGCACCAAAAATGAAGGTTAAAAAATTGAGTGTATAGAGCAACGATAATCCAACAACGGCCAACACAGTCGCAACAACAATGGCTTCCTTAGCGGAAAGCCGGCCAGCTGCTACCGGCCTATTGGCTGTTCGCGACATGCGAGCGTCTTCATGCTTTTCAATGATTTGATTGTATGCATTGGCAGCGCCGGTTACTAAAATACCACCCAACACAAGTATGATGATTTCAATAGCTTGAACATTTGATACACCCAATAGGTAGCCCACCACTGATGAAAAAACAACACTGGATGACAGCCTGAGCTTCATCAAAGCGGTGTACTCACGCCACCTCGGAATCGTTAAAGTCTGCACAGCCGCTGTTTGATTTGTTTGCATAGCTTAAATATCGGCCTGCAAAAATAACTTAGCGGAACTCCACGGGAAAATCAATCCGTGGTTTTAAGATTTATTATCAATTATAAAGAATTGGCAAGCAGATGACAACTTATGCGATCACTATGCTTTTCCTTTTAGCATCAGATTCCAATACATGTATGGCAATGCGTACTTCTTAAGCAGCCACATGCTGTATTTTTCTTTTGTGGTATCTACGAATGTTGAAATAAGCGGATCGCTCATGCGCTTATTGCCGTAACCAAACTCTGCCAATACCATTTTACCGTACCCAGTAACCAACGGACAAGACGAATACCCTTGATAAGCTTGGTTATCTGCTTTACTACCCGCGATGAGTTTTAAAATATTATCGACAACCACGGGAGCTTGCTTGCGAACTGCCGCACCTGTTTTAGCGGTAGGTAATGCTGCTACATCCCCCAAGGCAAACACATTTGGATAGTCGGGATTTTGCATACTATGGATGTTTACGTTAGCCCACCCAGTATTGGGGCCTTCGATATGTGCAATGGGTGATTGCTTTATAAAATCCGGAGCAGACTGGGGAGGGGCTAAATGAAGCATATCGTATTTAATGGCTACCGTTGCTTGTCCGGTAACTTCTTCACCTATGCTCTGCTTCTCGTTTATGGCAATGCAATTGCTGTCGTCGGTTGCTGTGATGGTGAAGTAAACTTTCTTTTCCACTGAATCGATTTTGGTAATTTTGTGGAAGAACTTCACCGTGATGCCATGCCTGTTGATGACATTCATAAGCGCAGGCAAAAACTCTTTAACACCAAAAACTACCGAACCAGGGGTGGCAAAAACTATATTGGTATCGCTGTCTACGCCCATGGATTTGAACATGTCCGCAGCCAAATACATGATTTTCTGCGGTGCACCTCCACATTTAATGGGTGTTGCTGCCTGCGTAAAAATTGCATTTCCACCCTTAAAGTTTTTGAGGGTTTCCCGGGTATATTCCGGGTCGATATAGTTTGAGCAAACACCACCCTTTCCCATTGCCTCGCGTAGTCCTTCGATGCCATCTAAGTCTATTTGAATGCCGGGAGCCACCACCAAATACTCGTAGGTCAAAACATCACCGTTATTGAGCGATACACTATTGTTGTCCGGATCCAACGATTGAACGCGTTGCTGAATCCATTTAGCGCCATCCGGAATTAAATCCTTCTGGTCGCGTCGTGTTTTTTCCATGTCAAATGTATCGGCCCCAACCAATGTCCAAGCAGGCTGATACCAATGATCTGTGGAAGGATCAATAATGGCAACATCCAATTTTTTATCTTTCTTCAACAATTGAGCAGCTACAGTAATTCCTGCTGTTCCGGCTCCAATAATGGCAATTTGATGATGAGGCATACTACTAGTGTATATTTATTAAACAATTTGCAAAAGACGAACTCCATTGGCGCTTCAATTTTGAAACAAGGCGATTTTGCACAAAACAACAGAACCTAGGGCGGTAACGAAAATTTTAAATCGCAGATTCGCAGTTACCCTTTACATCGTCAAAATCGGATAGCTCTTTTACGCTTCAAATATACAATTTCACAAGTGCAGAAATAGTGACTAAAATCACATATGCTTATTTTCCAACGCAGAACGCATAAGATTAAAACATTCATCGCGAAGCGCTTTAGCATCTTTATTTGATGAGTCTAGTGGAGGCAGAATGGTGGCGCGCAATAATCCGGGCATTCCGCCGGCCAAAAAATCATAAGGCTGACGCCGCTTATTGTCGGGAAAAATCATAGGTAGTATGGGAACGCCCTCTTCCACCGCCAGGCGAAATGCGCCAATTTTAAAAGGAGCTAGTACGTCATCACCTGTATCTAATATACCTCCCTCAGGATAAATGCAAACACCGCGTTTTCGCTTCAACTGATTGCGCGCTTCGTGAAACACATCCCGTCGACTGGCCAAACTACTTCGGTCTACGAGTATATTGGTACGCCGATAGTAAAAACCAAACACAGGTATGCGCTCCAATTCTACTTTGCCCACAAAGAGAAAAAGGTTGGGCACGGCTACGTAGGTAAGCATGATATCGAGCATGCTGGTATGATTGGCAACGATGATGTAGGTGGTTTTTCGTTTGTAATAATGACGATTTAATACACGCGGATAAAATCCCGACAACAGCAATACCATGTACGCCCAGATACGTGCAAATGCAAAAAACGGCCGATACCACCGATCGGTTAACGAAAACAGTGTAATGAATGGAAATACCGTAACGATGGCTATGAAAATTGCCACGTAAAACCACGCGCGCCACAGTATTTGCAGCGGGAAAAATATCTTCGACCACATGCGGGCAAAAGTACCACATGAACATCTTATCTTCGCGGCAACATTATTACGAATACAAAACACCTATGGCACGCATTCTAACCGGCATACAAAGTTCAGGAGAACAACACCTCGGCAATCTCTTAGGTGCTTTAGCTCCCGCCATTGAACTGTCGCAACGCCCAAACAACGAATCGTTTTTCTTTATCGCGGATTTGCATTCACTCACTTCGCTTCGCGACGGGGAGCAACGAAAGCAAAACACACATGCAGCGGCAGCGGCATGGCTTGCCGCCGGCTTTGATGTAGAAAAAAATGTGTTTTATCGACAAAGCGACCTCCCGGAAGTCAACGAACTTACTTGGTATCTGGGGTGCTTTGCACCGTTTCCTATGCTGGCAAATGCGCATTCATTTAAAGACAAATCCGATCGGTTGAGCAACGTCAACGCAGGTTTATTTTACTACCCCGTTCTTATGGCGGCCGATATTCTTCTCTACGATGCAGATTTTGTACCGGTTGGAAAAGATCAAAAACAACACCTTGAAATCACGCGCGACTTAGCTGGCGCGCTGAATAATGCCTGTCAACAAGAGCTGCTCAAATTACCTGAACCCTTGATACGTGATGAGGTAAAAACAGTACCGGGTACCGACGGACAAAAAATGAGTAAATCGTACGGAAACATCATCAATATTTTTGGCCCCGCAAAGCAGTTGAAGAAACAAGTAATGAGCATCATCACCGACAGCACTGCATTGGAAGACTCTAAAGACCCAGACAATTGTAATGTGGTTACCCTTTATAAATTGGTTGCTTCACCGGAAGAGGTAGCCGAAATGGAAGACAACTATCGCAAAGGCGGTTACGGCTATGGGCATGCAAAAAAGGAATTGCTGCGTGTACTTACAACACGTTTTGCTGAAGAACGGGATCGCTACGCATATTGGATCAATCGACCAAAGGAAATGGAAGACATTCTTAGAGCCGGAGCCGAGAAAGCACGACCACACGCCGAGAACGTGCTCAATCGCGTTAGAGAGGCATTGGGCTTTGGCGGAATGCGCTAACGCTCATCACCATTCCACTTCAAATTCGTACTGTTGTTTGGGTTCAGTCTTCTCCTCTCCTCGCAATTGCCGGCCTTGTTCGCGCATTTGGTCGCTTAAGCTTCGTCGAATTTGACGGTTGTCGAGCGATATTCTTGGGTTTGAAACCGGTCCCTTCATCGTTACCCATAAACGCGCACCACCTTCAGACGGAATGATCATTATATCGTCAAATTCGCTTTTCTTGCGTTTTCGCTCTGCGAATAGGGCTTCGCGTAAATCCATTCGCACCACGTAATCAATATCGTTGTCAAAGGTGTGCGTTCCTTCAAACTCAATATCCAAAACATTAGAGCGTATATCCATGGCGGGAATGTAAATAACGCCATTATTGATGCTTAACGTGTTGGATAATGTATTGAATCGCACATCGCGTAGTTCTTCCAAACGAGCAAATCGCGACAACGCTTCCATAGGCTCAAAGTGAACCAAACGGCCATTGTCGAGTTGCAGTGTTGCATCGGCTGTAATGCTGTTGAGGGGAATATTAAGATTGGGTGTTAGAACCGCTAGAAGATTGACATCTGCTGATAACGTACCGTGAAGTTCGCGAGATGTAATAACATCTTGTCCAAAATTGTGAAACGCATCAAACATTGCATTCATGTTGATGTCTTCACCTTTGGCTATAACCTGCATTTTATAAGGTTTTTCTTTCCCATCTATGAATAAATTGGCATAATTAATAGAGCCGTTAAGCGTTTTTACATTCTTTAATTTTGCCTGAAAGCCAGAGGGCGATAGTATACACGTTCCCTCGGTCTCTTTTGCGGAAAAGGAATCAAAGTGAAATTCATTGAGCTCCATATTCAATTTTGCGACCACGCGTTCCGGGAAGCGCAGCACGTACGGATCATCAGATTGTCCTTGAGCTGCTAAAAACTCATCGAGCAATAAATAGCGCGAGTACGCATTGGCCTCTAGCACTAATAATTCATTGGGTACCAGCAAAAAAGGCAAGAGGTTATTTAGTCGCCCTACAAAGGTTATATCGCTTTTCCCGGCAGCAATGGTTAGCGTATCAAACCGCAAGTCGTTTTTCTCCAATGAACACGAAGCGTTAAGGTTTGAATATGGAAGGTCACTATGTTTAAATTGAAAAGAACCATCGGTTATTTGCAGTGATCCGGCCGACTGAGCTGTGACGAAGTCGCGGGTTGTAATGGCGTTCAAAGACTGAAATCGGTTTTGAAAATGCAGATCAAACGATGCCTTACCACCAACATTATTAAGCGTATCGATGCCTGCCAAAACAAATAATTTTTCCAAGGAGATTTTAGCATCGGCTTGAAGCTCAATAAGTGGTCGGTCAAAATCTTCTAACCCCATTGTCAGGTTAAAAGATCCCCCGTCGATGTTTCCGTTAAACGCTTCGACATCTAATGCGCCATTTTGCGTGCGAACATCTTTCCCGAATTGCAACGTGCCATTGGTTTGCACATCGGTAATGCGCAAAGCTCTATCGCGGATATCCAGCCCCCCATCTTTAAGAGCAAAGTCCAGCAGACGCTCTGATGCTCCAACGTCCGGGATATGTGTAGAAAAGGCCATGTCTAAACGCCCGTCAAGATCAAACCAATCAAGAGCATCGCGATAGGCGTCCGGCATAAGTCCTTTAACCGATTGCGCATTGAGGTTGTCTCCGGCAATGTAGACATCGGTTTCTTTATTCATTATAGAAACCTGAAAATGAAGCGGTTCGTTTTCCAACAAAAACTGCTTAGACTCAATAACAATATCATCACCAACCTTTTGAACGGAAAAATCAGCCTTTACGGCAACGGATCGATTATACGAAAAGTCGGATACCGTTAACTTGCGGTGCTCGACGTCTCCTTTACCTTTAATTCGAAATTCGCGATCGGAAAAATTGCCGTTTAGTTTAATGAAGTCGACTTGATCTACTACTAAAACGTCGCCATCGGAATAGCGAAACAATACATCACGCGCAAGGACTTCGTTAAGCGCAATGTTTACGGAAGATGTATCGTCGGTTGGTTTCCAAAACGACCAATTATTACTTCCATCTGCAAATGCACGTAGGTTGACAATTCCATTATCAAGAGACACACCGTATACTTGAATGTCATCACGCCACAAATCCCATGGCCTAAAGTTGAGGTATGCCTTTTCCACGCTAATGAGTGTATCGCTGCTACCGGTAACGGCTTCCGGGATGTACACATTGGTAAACGCAACGGACACCAATGGAAATTCGCGAAAAGACAAATGAATATCGCCCACGTCAACCTCTACAACGAGCTGTTTGTTAATTTGATTTACAACGGGTTGAATGAGCTTTTCTTGATGGTAATAAAAATAAATCATCGCACCACCTAACAGCAGAACGACAGAAAGCACAAGAAGTGCAACCCGAAAAAACCAACGTTTTAATTTGCTCATCGTAGCATTAAAACGCAAAAGTAGTTAAATTACGTGTAGACGCAAGACGATTATGCACGAAGAGATGTTACGAAAAATAAAAAACCGCTCACTTCAGTTGAAGAGAGCGGCTTTGAAAAACGGAAGTGACTAAAAGCCACTCGATGGTATGTTAGTACCGTGGACGTTCTTCACGTGGACGCGCTTCGTTTACGACGAGTTGACGACCACCGAAATCGGCACCGTGCAATCCGTCGATGGCGCTTTGCGCGTCGTCATCGTTGGACATTTCAACGAACCCGAATCCACGGCTGCGTTGTGTTTCGCGATCTTTGATGATTCTTACAGAATCGACATCCCCATAAGATTCAAACGCTTGACGAAGTTCATCTTCGGTGCTGCGGAAGGGGATACTGGCTACATAAATTTTCATAATCGAAAAAAATTAAAAAACAGTCACATTCAGATGGCTAAAAAAAGCGTTTACTCTTAGTAGTTTCAAATAGCGTGACAAATCAAAAACTAACAAAATGAACGATTTATATCTTCATTTCTGGGGCAAAGGTACATCATAAAACCGTGGCGCATGCATTTACCTAATAATTTAATTTTTCGCAGCATTATGTGGTTCGTATCTTCGTGCCAAATATAAATGACGTATGCTCAAAGCAGTTGATTATGCAAGTGACCAGGATGTAAGGTGGTGCCCTGGTTGTGGAGACTACTCCATTCTCAAGCAAGTTCAGTCGGTTTTAGCCGATCTCTCTGCGCAAAAAGAAAACACCGTTTTTATTAGTGGTATTGGTTGCAGCTCTCGATTTCCATATTACTTGAATACATACGGAATGCACGGCATTCACGGACGAGCAACCGCAATTGCTGCGGGATTAAAGTCGGTGCGACGCGATTTAGATGTGTGGGTGATCACTGGTGATGGCGATGGACTTTCCATTGGCATCGGGCATTTATTGCACTTGTTGCGCCGAAATATCCGCTTAAAGGTTCTGCTTTTTAACAACGAAATATACGGTTTAACCAAGGGGCAATACTCGCCAACCACTCCAGAAAACCACCGCACTAAATCATCTCCCATGGGTGTGATTGACCACCCGTTTAACCCCGTAGCCCTGGCTTTGGGCGCTGACGCCACCTTCGTTGCTCGCAGTGTTGACAGAGACCCCATTCACCTTAGGGAAACACTTAAATCCGCTCATGAACACAACGGTACCGCACTCATTGAAATTTACCAAAACTGCAACGTCTTCAACGATGGCGCCTTTTTTTCATTTACCGATAAAGACAAGAAAGCACACAACACGGTGCAAATGATTCCCGGACAACCCCTTACATTTGGCGAAAACAACGAAAACGTTTTGGTGAGAGATAAAAACAAACTACGGGTAGAAAAAACCAGTGAGTGCTCTAGCCCAATGATTCACGATCCGGAGGATTTGAACCAAGCATGGATGCTCAGCCGACTTTTTGAAACACCGTCAGACAAAATGGATCTCCCACGGCCATTTGGTGTTTTTTATCGGGAAGAACGCCCCTGCTACGAGGATCGCCTTCAAGAACAAGTGGACGAAGCTCAGCAAAAAAAAGGAACCCCCAATTTAGACGAACTGCTGCGTGGCGACACTTGGTGGGAAGTACATTAATACAATAGAACAATTTTGAACATCAACGAACTCCATTTATCGGAGCAACTTCAGGAAGGTCTCGAAGCCATGCGCTTTGAGAAGGCCACCCCCATTCAGGAGCAGGCCATCCCCATTATTTTAAACGGTGACGATCTTATCGCATGCGCGCAAACTGGTACAGGAAAAACCGCCGCATACCTCATTCCCGTTCTCGACAAAGTCGTCCGTAGCGGCACAAAAAAGCAAACCACTACATTAATACTCGTGCCAACGCGTGAGCTGGCGGTGCAAGTAGATCAAGCCGTTGAAGCATTATCTTACTTTGTTGATGCCGGTTCAGTTGCCGTGTTTGGCGGCGGCGACGGTGTGGAATTTGAACGTCAGCGCAGAGGAATGACTGAGGGCGCAGAAGTTGTTGTTGCTACACCCGGTCGTTTGATTTCCATGCTCAAAGCTGCTCCTAAAGGCAAGTATTTTTCTAAGTTGCAGCACCTAATCCTCGACGAAGCCGACCGCATGCTCGACATGGGCTTTTACCAGGACATCATGACCATCATACATTTTTTACCGAAAAACCGTCAAAATCTGTTATTTTCAGCAACCATGCCTCCCAACATTAGGAAGCTTGCGAAGGAAATTATGGTTAATCCCAAGGAAATAAGTTTATCAATCGCCAAACCGGCAGAAAAAATTGCCCAATTTGCCTACGGTGTTTTTCCCGAACAAAAAAACAACCTCCTCGACCACATTCTCAAAGAAAAAGATTACCAATCCATCATCATCTTTTGTTCTACCAAATCTGCTACCAGCACACTGGGTAGAAACATGAAACGCAAAGGGTATTCCGTGGAATCGTTTTCATCAGACATTGAACAAGACGAACGAGAACGCATCATGCTCGATTTCAAAAACCGCAAGCTCAATATGCTCGTTGGAACCGACATACTCGCACGCGGAATCGATGTCGACGGCATAGAATTGGTCGTAAACTTTGATCTACCCTCTGATGCTGATGACTACGTGCACCGCGTAGGTCGCACAGCTAGAGCGGAACGTGACGGAACAGCCATCACATTTTTAGAAGAAAAAGACCAACGAAAATTTGCGAATATTTACGAGGTTACCGAAAAAAAGATAACCATTCTCCCGCTTCCGGAGTCACTTGGAAAAGGACCGGACGTTGACCTTACAGGTAAGCGCGGCCACAAATCCAACAACAAAAGAAGACGTTCTGGCAACCAACGAAATAAGTCCAAACGTCCCTTTAAAAAACCTAAACGTTAACATTTACTCCGTAGAGTTATGCACAATCAAAACATTAATCGCACAAAAAAGTGCAAACAGCACTTAAGACATGCCTGATTCCAGCAGTGTTCACCCGAATACATGTTGAACACAATACGGCAACGCAAGATAACAATGAGAACTACAATTAATACAAAAGCCCACGTCGTTAACCTTTCCTCGGCTTGCAGCAGGTGTTTTACGGGCTTTTGTCACCTGCTTTTTTTTAAAGAAACCGCATGTTTAGACACTTAATAATTGCCATCGCATTCGTTTTTTGCGCCCACTCATCTTACGGTTGGGGAGCAACCGGCCATCGAGTTACCGGCGAAATCGCGGAACAGCACCTGACGAAAAAAGCGCGTAAACAGTTGCGTAAAATTCTTGATGGTGAAGGATTGGCTTTGGTTTCAACCTGGATGGACGAAATTAAATCAGCACCGGGAACGCGGCATCTCAATCCCTGGCATTACGTGAGTATTCCCGACACTGCCACCTACGAAAGCAGCGAAAAAAATCCCGATGGCGATGTCATTTGGGCCATAGAAACCATTACCGACAGTATTAAAAACAACGATCTTTCTGCAGAGGTTGAACGCGACTTGGTTCGCATGCTCATTCACTTAGTAGGAGACATCCACCAACCACTTCACGTAGGGCGCGCAGAAGACAAAGGCGGAAACAGCATTCGAATAAAGTGGTTTGGAAACCCCAGCAATCTTCACCGCGTTTGGGACAGTGATATGATTGACGGATATAAAATGAGTTATACCGAATTTGCGCGCAATTTACCCACCCCATCGCGCGCTCAAATAAAAGAGTGGCAGGCGAGTGGCCCAAGAGATTGGGCCGTCGAGTCCATGTCGTATCGCGAAGGCATTTACAATTACCCTAACGAAAGACTCGGTTATCGCTACCAGTACAATCATTTTGACACCGTAAAAGAACGCTTGTTACAGGCAGGGATTCGCATCGCAGGATTGCTTAACGAAATTTACGGTTAGCCTTCGTGGTTTCATCCTTTTACTTTACTTTTGCCGACCGGGACAAGTCCCATACAACCAGCTCCTGGTGAACCCCCCCAGATCCGGAAGGAAGCAAGGGTATCCGGTCGTAGCGGTGTGATATGGGTCGCTTGTCCCTTTTTTATTTCCCTAGGTGAGGGCTACCTTTGTGGGAAATTATTTCGCACTATGGATTACACCGCCCTCTATATTCGCAACACTCGGCCAGATACTTGGAATGATATTATTGTTGCGTTACTCAGTGACCAACCATTTGAAAGCTTTGAGGAAATTGAAAACGGTATTGCTGCTTACATACCGGCAGACCAATTTGACGAATCCATGCTTGAACCCGTTCGCGAATTGCCTTCTTTTGCAAATATTGAGATTGAACAAAAAAATATACCACGCGAAAATTGGAATGCTGTATGGGAAAATGCATTTGACCCTGTCATTATTGACAAGCTATGTTGCATATACGCCCCTTTTCACGATGTCCCCGACACTAATTCGTTTCAATACACCATGTGTATTATGCCCCGCATGGCATTTGGAACCGGTCATCACGCCACCACACGCCAAATGATTGCTGCCATGGAAGAAGCTGTGGATTTTATCAATAGAGATGTACTCGACATGGGCTGCGGAACAGGTGTTTTGGGTTTATTTGCGCGCATGAAAGGTGCAAAAAATATTCACGCCATCGATGTAGACGAATGGGCAGTGGAAAATACCATTAAAAACTTTCGTACAAACAACCAAAAAGAACCGGAATATGCCGTTTGTGGTAACCGGAACAGCATCCCTAAAAACGCGAATTACGGCATCATCCTTGCCAACATAAATCGAAATGTTCTCATTGAAGACATCCCAACGTATGCAAGCCATCTTAATACGGGAGGCGACCTTCTCCTAAGCGGATTTTATCCCGATGACATTCTGCACCTCGAACCGGTATGGTCTTCGGTCGGACTGACAAAACATCAACAATGGGAATTTAACAATTGGGTTGTTCTTCACCTAAAAAAGTAACTAAAACACGAGATGCGCTACCTCATACTTTCCTATCTTTTCATCGCCAATGCAGCCCTATTTGCCCAAAAAGTAAAGCGATTCGACAACGACCCTGAAACCTATCTCAGCCAAGTAACAAAACTCATTCGCGATGACAATCGCGAGGGCACCAACGCACTTATGGAAGCGTTTAGCGATATTTGGCATACCGACTTAACGGCCGATCAGCAAGACATTGTATTCACAACATCCAATCACTTCATTAAAAAACGCGTGGTCGATTTTGAAAGTTGGAAATACTACTTTTATTGTTTGATGCACTTGATTTACCAAGAAGAGGAAGACATGGTTCTCGACTGGATGAACTACATGGAATCCTACGTGCGTAAATCTCCGAGTCGAATGACACGAGACCAGCTTGCTACCTTCTACAACATTTTCTACGAGGAAACACTCTTTAGCGACAATATGATTACGTGGAAATACTTTGGCGGATACGAAATGACATTCGACGAGGAACCACTGTTTGAATTTACTGAAGTTGATATCTATGCCACCTTAAAAAAAGACTCCACGTACATTGAAAACACCAACGGAACGTATAAACCCTCCGAGTTTAAGTGGATGGGCAGCAAGGGCGAAATATACTGGGAACGCACCGGACTGAGTAGAGACAGTGCCCGAGCAGAATTTTCAAGCTATACCCTCTTTGCCAACAAGTCAAATTTTGAGGCCGACAGTGTAACCCTGTACACCGATGTTTACCCCATAGAGCCAATAATGGGCCGTTTAGAAGAGCGTCTTACCGCGCGCAGCGATCCGCAATCAGCAACATTTCCAAGGTTTATCTCTTACCGCAACGATATTTCCATCAAAGGCATCGCGGAAAACGTTGACTTCCAAGGTGGACTTACCGTGATTGGGAGAAGAATCTACGGCTCCGGAACCGACTCAAGCAGCGCATATTTCGTTTTCTACTATGAAGGCGAGCCGAAAGTAATTACCCGCGGAGAGCGGTTTGCTTTAAAAGAAGACATTTTTACCTCTGATAAAATTGAACTTACCATCTACCTCGACAATGATTCCATCTACCACCCTAAAGTGTACATGCGACTGATTCCTGACAACAAAACCGTAACGTTTATTCGTCAGGACAAAGGGTTAAGCAAGTCGAAATTCACCAACACCTACCACAAAGTAAACATGGCCTTTGAGTCGCTGAATTGGAAAATGGACGAGCCCAAAATGTCTATCTCAAACACCAACATCGGAACCGAAACCCCCGTAGTTATTGAAAGTGACTTCTATTTTAGACAGGAGCGCTTTGAGCGGTTGCGGGGATTTTCAGACCGCAGTCCTCTATACGATGTAAGATCGCTGATGTACGCGCAAAATAAAAGCACCTTTACCATGAAAGAACTCGCGCGAGAATTGCGATTCGATGAACGCAGTGCTCGCATATTTGCCATGAGTTTAGCGGTTGAAGGGTTTGGAACATTTGATATGATAAACGATGCGGTTACGTTTAGCGAACGCGTCGTAGAATACATCAATTATTATGAAGAGCAAACGGACTACGATGTAATCGCCTTCGTTTCGCAAATCGAAGGAGCGCCAAACGCTATGTTGAGCCTTCTCGATAACGACCTCACCATACAAGGGGTTCGGGCCATTGCATTGAGTGACTCGCAGCAGGTTCGTTTATTCCCCTACGAACAAAAAATTGTGATGCACAAAGATTTAAACTTTGACTTCAACGGCGCCATCGTTGCCGGGCGGTTTGCTTTTTGGGGGCACAACTTCTCCTTTCTCTACGACCAATTTAGACTTAACATGACCGACATTGACTCGATGCGTTTTAAAGTGGAGAGCTTTCAAGCCGGAGTGGACGGAGAAAAGCGATTAGTCGACGTACAAAATGTACTTCAAAATTTAACTGGAGATATCCTAATCGACGAACCCAACAATAAATCGGGTAAAGACATGCACCCCGAATACCCCATATTTCGTTCGGCAAGAGAAAGTTACGTTTACTTTGACAACGAAAAAATATTTGACGGAGTATACGATCGTAAGGAGTTTTACATCGAATTGGAACCATTTGAAATCGACAGCTTAGATAACGCACTCACCGAAAGCATTGAATTTGCAGGTGTTTTTGTTAGTGCAGGTATTTTTCCCGACATAGAAGAACCGGTTAAAGTACAACGCGATTACTCACTGGGCTTTGTTCGCGAAACACCGAGCAATGGCTACCCTGCATACGGAGGAAAAGGGCGTTTCACCAATACCATTAGCCTGAGCAACAAAGGTCTAAAAGGCGATGGTCAGATCGACTACCTTACGTCCACTGCGTATTCGGATGAGTTTTTCTTTTTCCCGGATTCCACCAATGGACTCGCAAGCAGTTTTGAAATCGAAGAACAAACAGCAGGTACGCAGTATCCTCACGTGACCAATACAAAAACTGATATTCATTGGGAGCCGTATAATGACAAACTCTACGCGCACAATACAGACAAAGCGTTTGAAATGTACGATGACATAGGCATGACGGCCAATGGAGAATTGGTTTACGGCCCCGATGCTTTAAGGGGGAATGCCCTATTGGCATATCTCGATGCTGAAAGTGAATCGGAAAACTTTTTATTCCAAAATAGAGAGTTCTCAGCCGACACCATGTCGTTCCGAGTGCGGCGCGACAAGCACACACCTTGGGCATTCTCCATGCAGAACGCTCGTGGTGACGTCAATTTTGATCGCGACCGCGGACTATTTACACTGAACGACCCAGCTAATTACTTCAATTTTGAGATCCACGAGTACATAAGTTACATGGATCACGCACGATGGGACATTACCCCTAAGACCATTGAAGTAAAGAAACGCGGAGAAGCACCATCTTCGCGAATGGTGTCGACGCAAAGAGATCAAGATTCGCTTCAGTACGTCGCCGGATCTGCCAAATTCTCCCTCATTGAAGAGGAACTGGAAGTGCTTGAAGCCAATGAGATCGACGTTGCAGACGCAACCATCTACCCCGATACCGGCTACGTCGTCATTGACCCCGGAGCCAAAATGCGTCGACTGGAAAACAGTCGTGTTGTGGCAAATCGAACCGACCGTTTTCATGAATTTTTAGAATCAAGCATACAAATCAGTTCGCGAAAGAAATACGACGGAACCGGCTATTACGAGTACATCGACGAAGATGACGTGGGCTGGCCGGTCTTCTTTAAAGAAATCCGTGTGCATCGAGATGGTTTCAGTATTGCCCGTGCAGAGATAGAAGAAGAAGATCACTTTTACCTGAGCCCCTTCTTTGGCTTTTACGGACATGCACGCATGGAGGCTGGACGTAAGTTTTTAGAATTTGACGGACATACACTCATTCAACACGAATGCGAAAATATCCTTACCGATTGGTTTGCATTCAAGTCAGTCATCGACCCCTTGAACATCGTGATTGACTTACCAACACCACGCGAAGACGGTAGAATGCCCATTAACAATGGCATTTACATCTCCAGCGACTCGGTGTCTGGCTATTCGGCTTTCCTCACTCCGGAAAGCCCTAATGCGGCATACGATGTACTTACAGCACATGGAAAACTGTACTACGACCACGCCTTAACCAGTTACATTGTTGCGTCGGAGGAACGCATAGCAGATCCGAATGCAAAGGGGAACTACCTCGCGCTCAACAACCGTGATTGCTATACGTCCGGAAATGGTGTTCTCAGTTTTGGCGACCGTTTGGGTCAAGTAAAAATCGAAGGCATTGGTTACGTTGAACACCTTATGGAAGACGATATCATTGCGCTCGACATGCAGCTTGCATTAGATTTCTTCTTTAACGATGATATCTTAAAATCCATTACCGAAGAGCTTCTTTCACGTAACGAGCTTCAGGGCGTCAACCTCCAAAGAGACGCCTACAAAACAGTCATCAACCAGTTGCTCGATGGCAAAACAAAAGAGAAGTACGTAGACGAACTGGAAATGTACGGTTCGGTAGACAAGCTCCCCAAAGAGTTGATCAACACCCTCACCTTTAACGATATAGAGTTGGAGTGGGTACCCGAAGCGAATGCCTTTTTATCGGTTGGAGAACTGGGAATAGGCAGCATAGCAAAAGAGCCGATTAACCGTAAGGTAGACGGTGTATTGGAAATTGCGAGAAAGCGTCGCGGTGATGAAATCAGACTGTACATTGAACTCGACAATCGCACATTCTACTTCTTTGAATACCGTCGAAACCTGATGTCGTTTTACTCCTCAGACGATGAATTGATGGCAATCATTCGCGAAACAAAGCCCGATAGTCGGAAGAAATCCGGTGGTAAAGGTCAACAACCATACACCTATACCATAAGCACCCGTGGCAAGATGAATCGCTTTCTCAACCGACTGGAGGATTTGGAAGAAGAATAACCCTCAATAAAAAAAACCGCCTCGGGCGGTTTTTTTTTATTGAAATAACATTGTTAAAGTGCATCTTTACATTGGAATGGCTGATTAATAAACGTTGCTGAGCAATGCTGCTGGGTTAAGTCTTGCACTAACCCTAAGCAGTTACCAGACATTATAGACAGCCAATACAAACATCCAAAAATGTTATACAGCACCTTGATCTATCATAGCATCAGCCACCTTAATAAATCCGGCAACATTAGCACCACGAACGTAATCGATGTAACCATCCTCACGTTTTCCATATTCCACGCAAATGGCGTGTATATCTTTCATGATGGTTTGTAAACGTTCATCAACTTGTTCGCGCGTCCAATTGTAGCGCAGTGAGTTTTGCGACATTTCCAAACCACTGGTTGCTACACCACCTGCATTACTTGCCTTACCGGGACTAAACGACACTTTTGCTTTTTGAAATGCGCGAACAGCTCCTGGCGTACACGGCATATTTGCACCTTCGCCAATAGCAATAACTCCGTTTGCAATTAACCGTTCGGCATCTTGGTCTTTAAGTTCATTCTGCGTTGCACACGGAAGAGCGATATCAACGGCAATATCCCATGGTGTTTTTCCTTCGTGAAATTCACAACCGTACTTGTCGGCGTATTCTTTGATGCGTCCGCGTTTTACGTTTTTAAGCTCTTTCAAAAACGCCAATTTTTCGGTTGATATTCCTTCTGCGTCGTAAATATAACCCGAAGAATCACTGGCTGTTACGGGAATAGCACCGTATTCAAGCGCTTTTTCAATGCCGTATTGCGCTACATTTCCTGAACCTGAAACAGCGATGCGTTTACCTTTGAGTTCCTCTCCGCGTTCACGAAGCATTTCTACAACAAAATAAACAACCCCATATCCGGTTGCCTCAGGGCGGATCAAAGATCCTCCCCAATTGAGACCCTTTCCGGTAAGTACTCCGGTAAACTCGTCGCGAATACGCTTGTATTGACCAAACATATATCCGATTTCACGGGCACCAACACCAATGTCTCCTGCCGGTACGTCGGTATTCGCCCCGATGTATTTAGATAGTTCCGTCATGAAGCTTTGACAAAAACGCATTACTTCATTATCGCTTTTTCCTTTGGGGTCGAAATCAGCTCCACCCTTACCGCCTCCCATAGGAAGCGTAGTGAGTGCGTTTTTGAATATTTGCTCAAATCCCAAAAACTTTAAAATAGACAAGTTCACAGATGGGTGAAAACGCAAACCACCTTTGTAAGGTCCGATGGCAGAATTAAATTGCACACGGAATCCGCGATTAACTTGGATATTTCCGTTGTCATCCGTCCATGGAACACGGAAAATAAAAACCCGTTCAGGCTCAACGATGCGTTCGAGAATGTTGGCATTTTTGTACTTTGGTGTTTCCTCCACGATGGGTAAAACCACCTCTACAACCTCCTCTACTGCTTGTAAAAATTCCGGTTCGTGGCTGCTGCGCTGTTTTAGCATTTCCATGAACTGATTTATCTGAGTTTGATACTTTGACATGCGAGCGTGTTTTATTAATTATGGGGACAAATGTAATCTAAATAAATGGCATGTTATACCCACAATACGCCACCCATGCAAAAAAATAAATCCATTGTTTAATGTTTGCACACTAAAAAGCAACAAGTTTTAATATGACGCTTATTTCTGTTTTTTTGAAAAACACCCATAACCTAATCCAGCAGCTAAAAGAACCCATATGCTTTCACCTATAGGAACGGGCTGACTAGGACCAGAAGGCTGTGCGGCAATCAACAAACAGTTGAACATGAACAAAGAGACGTAGATGATAGTTGAATTTTTCATACGTAGTATTTTCTTACAAAATTAAAAAACATATTTTACAAATACAATAATATTTTTGTTATTAATCTATATGTTTTAATTTATTATATATTGCATACAAAATATTTTGTAAGGTTAAATGTAAAATATATTCTTTCTCGCATTTGACATTGAATCTGTAACAATAAATCCCATTAAACGCATTTCCTTAAATACCATTATTGTTCTGCTGCATGACTCACTCTACACACTAGCCTTTTGTTTAATAAAAAAAGACGCTGCATGTGCTTAATTTGACATGCAACGTCTTTCAGATATTTGTAAAGATGTTCTCCGGAATTTCCGGTTACAGCACAGCTATTAGTGCGGTAATTTACTTCTAAGCACACCGTACATCAACGTACCAATAAGTGCGCCTCCAATGATCAGCAACATCATACTGTATCCGTAACCAAAGTTAACAAACATTGGCCCTGGGCAGGCTCCTGTCATCGCCCAACCCAAGCCAAACACAGTGCCTCCAATGAGGTAGCGGGGTATGCTCATATCTTTTGGGTTAAAGATGATGGGGTTACCTCCAATATCGCGCAATTGCAATCGCTTGATTAGTTGAACGGCCACAAGCCCTACTGCAATGGCCGTAAAAATAATTCCGTACATGTGGAACGATTGAAAGCGAAACATTTCTTGAATACGAAACCACGATATGGCTTCCGACTTTGTCATAACGATACCGAATAGAATTCCGGCAATAATAAATTTCAAAAACTTCAACATGATGCTTTTTTTTATAATATGATTGGTAAAATTAGGTAGGTCATAATCAGGCCGCCAATGAAAAATCCAACAACAGCGATGAGCGACGGAACTTGTAAGTCGCTAAGTCCACTAATGGCATGACCTGAGGTACAGCCACCGGCGTAACGCGCACCGAAACCTACGAGAAATCCTCCAATAACGAGGAAAAGAATCCCCTTTAGTGAAGAAGCAAATTCCCAACTGAATATTTCTGTGGGTTGAATTTCTGTAGGAGCCGAAATGCCCAATGCCGATAAGTCGCGAATGGTGTTTTCCGATATGTCAACCACTGAACCATCTGATAACCAAGTAGTGGCGATCAATCCTCCAATCACTGCACCGACGAGAAATAGTAGGTTCCAAGATTGTTTTTTCCAATCAAAGTTGAAAAAGCTTACCGATTTACCGGCGCCGGCCATGGAACACATGGTGCGGAGATTGGCGGAGAAGCCAAACGACTTTCCGAAAAAAAGAAGTAAAATCATGATGAGGCCAATAACGGCACCGGATACATGCCAGGGCCATGGCGCAAGAATATAGTCCATAATGAAACGATTGTTTTTTGTTAAAATTTCAAATTAAATTGCTTATAAATTCAATTTTGACCGCAGCGTTTGAGAAGAAATTGCCAATGAATCGTGTGCACAACACATTTATTCCTTCCCTACGTTATGAAAACGTTGAATTAAACGTGAAAGGTTAAGATTGGTTTATACATGTGATTGACCAATTTTTCCGCAACGCTCGGACGAAAGATTTGTTCTAACGCGGATCGACCTTCAGTAGCAACCGCGATGAGGTCCATCTGATAACGTTGGTCAAATTGAACAATGCTCTTTTCAGAAATACCGTTGGGGTGCACAACTGCATTGGACTCAGGAATACCTTCTTTATCGAGAAAGTCCTTCATATCAGCTTCCGATACCGCTGATTCAGGGTCGTTGTTGCTGAAAATGTGAAGCGTTGAATTAAAAGACGTTACCAGCGCTTTAAGAATGTTTGGCACTCCTGCTTTGCTGTTTTTAAGCTGATGAATAAGCAGTAAATTATTTACTTCCCAATCGGAGCGATCGCACATCAAACTCAACACCGGGGTTTGTGAGCCACGAACAACTTGCTGCGTGCTTGAGCCCGACATAAATTCCTTCAACCCAAACGCCCCCTTGGTCCCCATGATGATGGCATCATAACTGCCCATTGGTGTTTTCATGATGATGGTTGAGGAAATAGGTCCAAACTCTACGGTCTTTTTAACCGAAGTGAAAGCAGACAAATCATAGATTTCAAATCCTTTGTTTGCGGCTTCGACTTGTGCGTTTAGGTAACCCTGCACACTGTCTTCCTCCACCTCCACTTCACCTTTATCGTTGAGACGGGCTTCGGTTCTACAAGGGATGATGTGTAGGAGTTCCAAATCTACCTGAACCTTTTCCGCGATTTTTCGCGCAAGCACCAACGCACTGTCCGATTGTGGACTGAAATCAGTTGGCATAAGAATATTAAGTCGCATAATAGCTTTTTTTACGTGTTATTACAAATGAGCCAATGCTCGTTTTCATTGCGTTGCAAAGGTCTATTGAATCATTGAACTTCAACGGTGACTATCGTCACGTGATGCAAGAACTGCGAACGTGTTCTACCTTTGTTCTTTGTTAAAAGTATAAGCATTCGTTTCAATCGATCACGATCATAAAGTTTAAAATGAAGTTACGAGCAGAGAAACTCATTAAGCGTTACCGCGGGCGTGCCGTCGTCAAAGGTGTATCTTTTGAGGTAAATAAAGGAGAGATTGTTGGGCTCTTGGGTCCCAATGGTGCCGGCAAAACCACCTCATTTTATATGGTAGTAGGCTTGGTACGCCCCTCTGAAGGTCGTGTACTGCTCAATGACGATGACATCACATCACTCCCCATGTACAAACGCGCGCAACGCGGCATTGGCTACTTGGCTCAGGAAGCGTCTGTGTTTCGAAAACTCAGTGTAGAAGATAACATTCGCGGGGTTTTGCAAATGACAAAACTCAGCAAAGCGGAACAAAAAGACAAACTGGAGGTACTACTCGATGAGTTTAGCTTACAACACATACGCACCAATCGGGGCGATTTATTATCGGGGGGCGAGCGTAGAAGAACAGAAATAGCGCGTGCCTTGGCCGTAGACCCAAGCTTTATTCTATTGGATGAACCCTTTGCTGGAGTTGACCCCATCGCCGTTGAAGACATACAAGAAATTATAGCCGGGCTTAAAGCCAAAAACATCGGAATCCTCATAACCGATCACAACGTTCAAGAAACGTTAGCCATCACTGACAGAACTTATCTTATGTTCGAAGGCAATATTCTTAAATCAGGTTCTGCCGAAGACCTGGCCAACGATGAACAGGTCAGGAAGGTATACCTCGGAAAAAACTTTGAGTTACGGAAAAAACAAGAGTGATTTTTTGACATTTGGCAACACAACCAGAACGCAGTACGCTCTGCAAAATACCAATCAGACGTTACAAGCAGCCATCCTTTATAGCGCAACCCCGAGCAATAGCTGAAACGCCGTACCGACATACTCATCGGTAGCAAATACCGCATTGACGCCAAGGTACAAATCGCCACCCAATTCAAATTGCACACCTGCAGAATAGTACGTATTCCATTCATCACCCAGCTTGGGCGCTTTGGAAATCGTTACATCATTGGAAATTACGCCAACCTCATCAGATATAAACCCATCATACTGAACCTCAGTAGTAATGAATCCAGCACCCAGTGACAAATACATCATTTCAGTTATTAAAAAAGAGTAACCAAACCCCAACATGGAGCTTCGCAGGTTGGTATTTGATTCAGCGGAACTGAATGTCAGCTCATGTTGATTGCTCAACCCTTGTATTGTACCATTTTGGTCTATGTGATAATCGGCACTATTAAAAAGATTTGATGTTGTATTGAATTCAATAAAGAAACCAAATGGACTATCCGCAACATCTTGCAAGCTAAACGCAGTGTAACGCAAGCCAAAAAACGGAACCAAATTAGGTGACACATTTTGTATGGAACTTGCCACTACACTGGCCTGAAAAACGTGAGTTACGTCAATCGATTGTTTCATTCTATTAGGTGAAGCGAAAGAGGTCACAACCTCCGATTGGCTTTCAGATAGGGTTATATCTACAACTGTCCGTTCACCTTCTTCTACCACTATGCGCTCGCGCTTGCTTTGGAACCCCGGCGCAGACATCTCCAAGGTGTATTCGCCTACAGGCACCTCATTGAGCAGCTTAATTCCCTTCCAGCGCTCCACTTCCTGTCCGTCGTTATTAACCAATATCACTTGCGCTACCGACGGGGAAACCGTTGCCTGTATGCTGCCCATTTGCTGATTTAACTGCTTGTGAATGACTTGCGTTTCACCGCGATCAATCGTCAGTGTAAACGTTTCACTTTGATGTCCTTCAGCCTCCAGGTCAACTCGGTAGGTACCAGGAGCCAACTCAATAATACGTTCCCCACATACAACTTCACGATTGATTTTAATACCGGTATTAGCTGGTATAAGCACAAATTCTACCGTTCCTGTATTTTTTAAAAGTTCAAAATCCACGACATTTTCCTTGTTTTCAAAAATTTCCACCGTCTGTATCTGAGAAATATAACCATTTTTCCTCACCTCGATGTTGTAAATACCCGGAAACAGAAACATGTTTCTACGTTTAAAGGAATCGGTTTGCCCTCGGTCTTTTCCGTCAATAACCACTGCAGCTTCAGATACATTGGAAACAATCGACAACGGCACCACGTCAACCTCCTGCATGACGAAGTCGTACTTTACCTGCTCTTCGGATATGACCACCAACTGCTCAATGGTACGGAACCCTTCACGCTCGATGCGTAAGGAGACCTCTCCTTTTGGAACACGCGTTGTTGTGTTTATGGGATGAGGAATGTTTTCAATGAATAATTTGGCGTTACCGGGCGTAACGTCAAAATAAACCGCTACTTCGTCTTGCCCACTTCGCGGTTCAACTTCGTAATAATAGACATTTTTGGGTGCGGGATTGATTAATGCAATACGCTGTTCAATGTAATCAAAGGCAGAAACAAATAATATTTGTCTTTGTGGGGAAACTAATATCTCGTACCGATTTGCACGAGCATTGTATTGTTGTTGATTGATTCCACCTACTGAGGAGCGAAAACTCAAATTAGACATGGCCGAATAGACCAAAATCATGGCGTTGTCGGGGTACCTTGCATTTGCCTGCACCACCGATGTTCCATCTGATGAACGCTCAGTAACGTGAAACTCCTTAAGCGATTGAGCTGATACATTAAATAGAAGAACGCAAAAAACAATTGTAACAAAATGTTTCATCAAACAAAGGTAACTGTTGGTTGCGATATACAGTAACGGTAGTTTGTTATTTTTAGCTTCATAACGAAACGCTCTTCTTATTCGCCAATGCAACTCAAAAAAACTAAAACACTGTGTATAGTGAACGAAATCTAGGATTACCATAGGATGCTATTGCCGCACAAATACGTTTCCTTGAATACGACAAGCACTATTAATCAATCCCTCAAGTACGAAATTCACTTAATCGACTTAAAAACAAATCTCTTGACATCTCTTCCGCTCCCAACCGTTTGAGGTGTTCGATGGGAACCTGACAGTCCACCATTCGCAGTGAAGTAAGCGACTTAACCATTTTAATAAACGCATATTTACTGGCATTCGAGGTCCTTGAAAACATACTCTCACCGTGCAAGACGCCATTCATATAAAGACCATAAAAACCTCCGACCAACGTGTTGTTTTCCCATGCCTCTCCAGAAATAGCAACACCTTGCTCGTGTAGCGCAAGCATTGCTTCTCTATACTCATCCCAAATCCAAGTGCCAGCTTGCCCTTCACGAGGAACAGACGCGCACCCCTCAAGTACATCGGAGAATGCTTCATTCATAGTAAATGTAAACCGATTTCCATTGAGGTAAGGACGCATGGATTTTTGAACGTGAAGATTTTCGGGATAGAGTACCATTCTTGGATTAGGACAATACCAACATGGACCATATAGACTGTTGTGCCATGGAAAGAGTCCGTGTTGATAGGCATCTATCATAGTGGCAGGCAGCAAATCACCACCGGCCGCCACAAAACCGTCATCATCAATTGCGTTTAAATCGGGAAATTCATAGACGCCTATTTGCATTTACACTGTATTTTCGCGCAAAAGTACGCAGATTAATGATCATCATCATCGCCGCCATGGCGCAAAATCGCACCATTGGCAACAACAATGACCTCATTTGGCATTTACCCAACGACCTCAAGCGCTTTAAGCGTTTAACATTAGGCCACCCCATGATTATGGGCAGTAAAACGTTTGACTCACTTGGCGGCAAGCCTTTACCCAAACGCACCAATATTGTCATTACCAGAAGGATGGACTTTAAACCGCCGGGCGCTATTGTTGTACACTCGTTAAAAGCTGCCATTGAAACGGCGAAAAAAGAAGACGAAACCATATTCATCGCCGGTGGTGGTGAGATTTATCGTCAGGCATTAGAACACGCCGACGCCATGGAATTGACCATTATTCATCGCGACTATGAGGGCGACACCACATTCCCTCGATGGGGAGAAGAATGGAAAGAAGTTGCCAGAGAAGACATTACCGACGACCCGGATGTGGATTACAACTACAGTTTTGTGCGCTACGAAAAAACGTGATTACTTTTGCTTGTGTTTTGAAAATCAACCCACAAGAAAAACAGAAAACTCCAGCAACAAAAAAAAATTACATTTTTAAAAATAAATGTTGCAAGAATAACAGACCATAGTATATTTGCACCCGCAAAACGGCAAACGTGTCGTCAACCATTGGGAGATTAGCTCAGCTGGTTCAGAGCATCCCGACATACAATGTCGGGAGGGTCACTGGTCAGCTGTTGAAATAACGGGAGATTAGCTCAGCTGGTTCAGAACATCCCGACATTGAATGTCGGGAGGGTCACTGGTCAGCTGTTGAAATAACGGGAGATTAGCTCAGCTGGTTCAG
>SKIJ01000075.1 GCA_007116495.1 Cryomorphaceae bacterium
GTTGATGTGTATTCGGCAAGTTTTGGCGCCGAATACGGAAGTAGAAATTCTGCGGTAATGGATGTAAAACTCCGCTCTGGAGATCGGAAAAACCTCCGCGGAAAACTGCAGGCGTCTACATTCGTCGGAAAGGCAATTTTAGAAGGTCCGCTTGGGCCAAAAGATGAAGACGGGTTTGCTAATACGTCCTTTTTACTTTCAGCTAAGTCCTCGTATTTAAACGAAACCGCACCTATTCTCTACCCGTATATCGAATCACAATTTGACGGCCTGCCCTTTGTGTTTAACGACTTTTACGGTAAAATCAGTAACCAAATTGACGGTGGTTCCAAATTTAACGGGTTTGGGTTTCGCTTTGACGACCGCGTGAGTTTTCAACCCAATAATACAGTTGGCTGGGTGTCTAGCGGAGGCGGGGTTGACATGCGCTTGATTCCACCCGGATCAACCACCATCATCGATATGAATTTTGGCTTTTCACGTTACGACATCGACGCGGATTTTGGTGATGGTCAGCCCCGCGAAAGCAGCATCACCGGGTTTAATGTAGGCATTGATATGACCTATTTGGTTGGTGAAAGCGATGAAGCAAAGTTTGGTCTGCAAGCCATTGGCTACGGAACGGAATACAATTTTGTTAATCCTGTAGGACGAACGTTTAGCCGTGAGTCCAACTCAACCGAAATGGGAGGGTACTTTAAGTACAGAATCAATCGCAACCGTTTGATCATTGATCCGGGAATTCGACTCCAATACTACGGACAGTTGAATGTCGCGTCTTTTGAGCCGCGCATCGGGGCAAAATACCTGCTCAATGAATCTGTTCGCATTAAGGCATCGGCGGGCAGGTTTTCGCAAAACTTAGTAGCAGCCATTTCCGATAGAGAAGTTGTAAACCTCTTTTATGGATTTCTTGACGGTAATGTGTCTTTACCTCCAGATATCGGTGGGGAGCCCATTAACGGTCCGTTGCAAACCTCAAACCACGCTGTACTGGGAGCCGAAATTGACCTTTCAAGAAACATAGAGCTCACCATAGAGGGGTATGTCAAACAATTTAACCTAGTTACCAACGTCAACCGGAATAAGATATTTGAAGCCAATGAAGTTGATCCGGGAACACCAGAAATTTTGTGGCGCGATTTTGCACCCGAACGCGGAGTTGCCTATGGTGTTGATGTGTTGTTTAAAGGTACGTGGGAAAACCTCGGTATTTGGTTAGGGTATTCATGGGCGTATGTCAATCGCGACGATGGTGTGATCGAGTACAATCCCATCTTTGACCGACGGCACAATTTGAATCTAGTTGGTAACTATCAATTTGGTAAGGATAAGCGCTGGAATGGCTCGTTTCGATACAACTTTGGATCGGGCTTCCCGTTCACCCCTACACAGGGCTACTTTCCATTCTTGCCCTTTACAGACGCTCAAGGAAACCCCAACTCCGGATTCGATTACACATCTGAGAATGCCGCCATAGGGGCAATATTTGGAGATGTTAATACAGCGCGATTGCCTTATTATCACCGTGTAGACATCAGTGCAAACTACACCATTCCTTTAAAGAAGAGGAGCAAGCTGGAGATTACAGCAGGTGTCACCAATATTCTCAATCGTGAGAATATTTTTTACTTCGATCGCGACGCGTTTGAACGCATCGATCAGTTGCCAATTCTGCCCACTGCAGGTGTTATTTTTAGTTTTTAATAATGCACCCTATTTCGTAGTTTTGCACAAAATTGCGGCAAGTGGCCAATGCGTTTTTGATGCATCCCACTGATACCATCGTTTGCTCTATATGTAAAGAGTCGTTACGGTTTTATACCCGCCTGCAATTTAATAATTGAAATAATTCAAAAAATAATATGGCTGATTTTGAACTTGTAATGCCCAAGATGGGGGAAAGTGTAGCCGAGGCAACCATTACAAAATGGTTGAAGGAAGAAGGAGAAACCATTGAACTAGAGGAAAGCGTTCTTGAAATAGCAACCGATAAAGTGGACTCTGAAGTTCCTGCGCCGGTAGAAGGAGTACTCAAAAAGAAACTCTTTAGTGAAGATGAGGTGGTACAAGTTGGCTCGGCAATCGCCATAATAGAAATTGAAGGGTCTGCTGCATCATCTAACGGTGCTGAAACCAAAGAAGAAAAACCGGCTGAAGCACCTGCTGCTGCTGCCGAAGCAGAATCCATAGCCGCACAAGGTGCTGCAGCGGTTGAAGGCGGTAAAATACCGGCCCGTACCGAAAGTGGCCGTTTTTATTCACCGTTGGTTCGCAGCATCGCCGAAGAAGAAGGCGTCTCGCTCAATGAGTTGAATGGAATAAACGGGAGTGGAAACGAAGGTCGTGTCACGAAGTCAGACGTGCTATCGTACTTGAAAACCAGAGGGTCTGCCCCGGCTCCGCAAGCAGAACCGGCACCTTCTGCACAGCCCGCGCCATCATCGCGTTCTGCTGCACCGGCTAAGCCGGCACCAAGTAAAATGCCAACGCCTCCCGTCGACGCCCGTCCAGGAGATGAAATCATTGAAATGGATCGCATGCGTCGCATCATTGCCGATAACATGGTAATGTCTAAGCACACATCACCGCACGTCACTTCTTTTGTGGAAGCCGATGTGACCAACATCGTGATGTGGCGCAACAAAGTCAAAAATGAATTTTTACAACGCGAGGGAGAAAAAATCACCTTTACGCCAATATTCATTGAAGCCATTGCGAGGACCATACGCGATTTCCCAATGATTAACGTTTCGGTAGATGGCCACAACATCATCAAGCGCAAGGACATCAATATTGGGATGGCAACCGCACTCCCCAGCGGTAACCTCATTGTTCCCGTGATTAAAAATGCTGATCAGTTAAACTTGGTTGGTTTGACCAAAAAAGTAAACGATTTAGCGCGCCGTGCAAGAGAAAACAAACTCGGTTCGGACGATATTCAGCACGGAACGTACACCATTTCAAATGTTGGTAGTTTTGGCAATGTAATGGGAACGCCAATCATTCCGCAACCTCAAGTGGCCGTGATGGCTGTCGGGTCTATCCGTAAAAAACCGGTCGTTGTTGAAACTCCCCAGGGTGACGTCATTGCGGTACGACATATGATGTTCTTATCGCATTCCTACGACCACCGTGTTGTAGACGGAGCACTAGGTGGTATGTTTGTTCGCAAACTGGCCGATTACCTCGAAGCATTTGACCCCAACAGGGAACTTTAATCACTAAACATACAGAGGGAACTTAGGTTCCCTTTTTTATTATGAACATCCAACTCAATAAACCCCTTTGCATCTTTGACCTGGAAACAACGGGCGTGCAAGTAACAAAAGACCGCATTGTAGAAATGGCGGCTGTAAAAATCTATCCCGATGGCACGGAAGACGTAAAGCGCTGGTTGGTCAATCCCGGTGTGCCCATTCCTCCGGAAACCACCGCCATCCACGGCATCTCCGATGCCGATGTTGCCGACGCACCAACCTTTAAGGAAATCGGAGGAAGCATATTGGCATTCATCGACAACAGTGACCTTGGCGGTTATAATTGCAATAAGTTCGATGTTCCTCTATTCGTGGAGGAATGTTTGAGAAACGGGTATGATTTTGATTTGGAAAAGCGCAAGGTGGTCGATGTGCAAAACATCTTCCACCGCATGGAACAGCGTACGCTCTCCGCGGCGTACAAGTTCTATTGTAATAAATCTTTAGAAGACGCCCATACCGCAGAAGCAGACACCGTTGCTACTTGGGAGGTTCTCAAGGCACAAGTAGATCGTTACGACGAAGTGGAGGGCAACATGGATTTTCTTGCGGAGTTTTCCAATCGGCAAAAAATTGCTGATGTGGCCGGTTTTATTGCCTACAATAAAGAAGGTGTGGAAGTGTTTACATTTGGCAAATACCGCAACACCCCCGTACGCGACGTGCTCACCGAAAACCCCGGTTATTTCAGCTGGATGCAACAAGCCGATTTTCCGTTGTACACCAAAAAAGTGTTGACGCGCATTAAACTGGCAATGATGTAGAGACGCAAAATATTGCGTCTCTACCCAATTACATAAAATATTGCGTCTCTACCCAATTACATAAAATATTGCGTCTCTACCCAATTACATAAAATATTGCGTCTCTAGCCAATTACGCAGAATCATGTGTTACGTTTAACGACGTAGACGTTATTGTATCACATCCATTTCGTAATATTATTGAGACATTATAAAATAAACGATTAAAGCAAAATGAAAATCATTTGTGTTGGACGAAATTATGCGGCGCACGCGGCCGAGTTAAAAAACGACGTCCCTAAAGAGCCGGTGATTTTTCTCAAGCCGGATACCGCGCGTTTGAAAAGTGGAGAAACCTTTTATCTGCCCTCATTTACCAGAAATGTTCACTACGAAGCCGAGCTTTTGGTGCGTATCAATCGCATGGGGAAGTTCATCGAAGAGGCGTTTGCGCACAAATATTACAATGAGGTATCTGTGGGGATTGATTTTACTGCGCGTGATGTGCAATCCGCATTAAAAGCAAAAGGATTGCCTTGGGAACGTGCAAAAGCCTTTGACGGATCGGCTGCAATAGGTGAGTGGGTCAAGCTCGACGCATTGAACAAGGACATTGGCGATTTGAATTTCTCGCTTGAAAAAAATGGGGAGCGCGTACAAAATGGCCACACCTCACACATGCTATTTGGCGTGGATGCGCTGATTGCAAACATCTCAACATTCATCACATTAAAAGTTGGGGACGTTATTTTTACCGGTACTCCGGCTGGTGTATCTTCTGTAAAGCGCGGTGATACGCTTAGGTGCTGCTTGGAACAAAAGCCCGTCTTTACGTGTGTTGTTGACTGAAGTAGAAGCGTCAAATCTGAGGATTATTCCGTTTAGTCATTAAAATTGCTCGTTGAATAATTCAATGGGTTCGTTAGCGTTTTCTACTTTTGTATATAGCTTTTTTAATTGTATCTTTGACAATTGTAACGATTATGCATGCATTAAAACTGATGTATTGCTAAAAATCTAAAATAGAAAAACAGCGTTATTGCCTATAACTCAATTGTACAAATTCATGAGACGATTTTTTAACAAGCTCATCATTGGTGCACTACTCATCGGAAGTGGTGTGTTGCACGCTCAGACAGCTTTTATCGACACGGTCTTTTTTGAAAACTTTGACTCGACGGTTGTTCAGGGTCAAGTTTACAGAGATACAACTCTAGCTGGTAACACACAATGGGTGCAGTTTGATAGTATTCCCAATGCACCTTCATCACCTAACAGCTGGCGCTCTGTGTCAGGAACCAATCCGGGCCGGTCGTATTGGGAAACACCGGTAATGGATTTTACCGGATTGGTGTATATACTTCTAGAATTTGAACACATTGCAAAAATTCACTCCACCGATCGCGGTCGAATTGAATATTCCATAGGTGGTGGGCCGTGGACCATCATGAATGCAACGCAAGGAAGTAACGTTACGTATTTAGGAGAATCGCAGAACTATCCTCAGAACTGGTATTTCAATGAAGGAAACTACCCCCCACAACTGTTTCCTGCTCCCGGAGATAATTGGGGAGGTATTAATCACCCCATAGGAAGTATCCCTTGGCCACAGAGCAATTGGTGGCGTCAAGAAATTTTTGATATGTCGGGTGAATTCGCCAACGAAGACAGTGTTGTGCTCCGTTTTAATCACGATTATACCAATGTAAGTGCATTTAACCAGATTCCACCCGCTTATCCTGGATGGTTTGTAGACAACGTTTACATCATTGGAGCCGATTGTAATTTGATACCACCCGAAGTTACGTTTACCCTCACGCCACCTGCTACGTTTGATAACAGACCAGTTGGACTCCAGCCTTGTGATGGTGATTATGCCATTGCGTTGGATGCCACAGATAACATCGGAATCGACAGTGTTGAATTGTTCTACCGTTTCAATAATGGACCATGGCAGCGCTCAAATATGCCTAATGTTAGTGGTGATAGGTACTTGGATTCTATTATTGGAACAAATGTGGGTGATACCATAGATTATTACGTAGTCGCTTGGGATTCTGCGTGTCCCAACAGTACGCGACGTCCAGCTAATGTAAATCAGTTTTATACGTTTTGGGTGGAAGAGGGCATTCCGACAAAATGTTCCAATAATTCAAATAACCAAACATACTGGCAGTGTGGAGGATTAATCGTGCCATTCATTCAACAAACGCTTCCTTGGGTTGAGGATTTTCAAGGTACGGAGTGGGTTGCTGGAACAGGTGCGGGAACGTCCGGTTCCCAACACAGGGGAGATATGCCTATTAATGCTGGAGAGGACTGGGGCGTTTTCCCAGGACTTAATATAGGAACATTTGCATGGTCTGTACGTGCCGGCGCGACGCCAACAAGCTTGACCGGTCCCAGCGTGGATAACACCATTGGAGGGCCGGGCGGTAAGTACGTTTACGCTGCTGCCATGCAGGGCTCTGGCTCACTGCAAACAATTTTAACAACACCGTGTATTGTCGTCCCTGAAGACTCATGTCTCTACGCTGAGTTTTTCTATTACATGTTTGGACAAAATGTACAAGAGCTCCGAATGGACATTGATACAGGATCCGATACAGAGTCTTGGGTTAATGGTATATGGCAGTTGTCTGGCCAACAGCAAACTAGTGACGATGAACCGTGGCGTCGTGCTTACGTCGATTTGGCGCCATACATTGGTGGAGGCAAGACCATTCGCCTCCGCTGGAGAGCAACAAAATTAGGGTCTTTACCTCGTGCGGATATTGCCATCGATGACATTCGCATTGACTTCGCCCCCACCGCAGATTTTGAAGCAGAACTTTTGACAGAGCCTTTAGGAATTGGTTGTGGTTTTGGTACGGATGAAGATGTGACGATGATCGTGCGTAACCTTGGCTGTCAAACAGCCACCAACATACCGGTTGCCTACAATGTAAATGGAGGTGCTCCCGTTTGGGATACCATTTCTGGCCCCATGGCTCAAGGCGATACCGTTTTATTTACATTTTCCAGTGGAGTAGATTTATCCACAGTAGGTACATACGACATTAAAGCGTGGACGTCCATTTTCGGTGATGCCGACAACTCAAATGATACAACAAATACAGTAACCGTTATATCCGAACCGGTTGTCAGCACCTTTCCTCATGTCATAGACTTCGATGGCCCGGGTAATACACCTGGCATAGGAACGTTCGCTGCACCCGGAACCATTGCTACAACTGATTGGGAACGAATCCCTGATCCTACCGCCCCCGGTGCATCCGGTTATGCGTTTATGGTTGGTGAAGGTATGACGCCTACCGTTGGAACCGGACCATTCTCTGATGTCAGTGGTTTTGGTAACTACTTGTATGCCGAGGGTAATTTCGGTAACGCGTCTACACCTGCCATGTTTGAATCGAGATGCTTTGATATATCAACTTTGAATAATCCGGTATTTGAGCTATGGTACCATGGGTATGTAGCAAGTAATGCATTTGACTCGTTGTGTGTAAACTTCCTTCCACAAGGTGCAGCTACTTGGCAGACCCCTCCAGGAGGTCGTATTACATCGTTTACTCAGTCCGACGAGCTAGATCCATGGACATATCGCAAGTTCGATTTGAGCACTTACAATGCAGACCAAGTAAAGGTTCGTGTGGTCGCGTATCGCAGAACTGGTAATGATCGCTGTGATGTTGCCATTGACAATATTGCGGTTTACGACGAGCTTACACAAGATGCCGGTGTTGTAAATATTCAACCACCAGGGCTCGCTTTGCCATTGGCGGTAAACCCAATGCCTACGATTCACATCCGTAACTACGGTTCGCAAAACCTTACATCTGTACCTATTGAGGTTACCGTAACACCACTTTGTGGCCCCAATCAAGGAACGCCTACATCATATAATGTGACGGCTACCGTAAACATTGCTCCAGGCAATGTGGGCACATTCCAAGTTCCGGCAAGTACTGGGCTTGTATGGCCCGAAGGTCGTTCCGAAATTTGTGCTACCACCAACGTTACCGGTGATGTTAATACCTTTAACGACAGCTGGTGTAAGTATGTTACAGCGTTTGGTACGAAAACCATTCCTTACTTCGACGATTTTGATGATTGCGATCACTCTTCTAACGGATGGTTTTCACAGGGAGGTAAGCGTATTTGGGAAGTAGGGATTCCGTCGTTTGTAATAAACCAAGCAGCTTCTACACCCAATGCATTCTTTACAAATCTAAGTGGTCCTTACTACCCCAATACCGAAGAGTATCTACGTTTGCCTCTTATCGATGGTTTTGACACCATACAAGGTGCCATCGTTCAGTTTTCTCAGTTCCAAGCAAGTCCTGCCGCTCACGGGGGGCGTTTTGAAACGTTTGAAGCAGGTCAATGGCGAGCCGTTGGGTCGGTAAACGCAGCAAATGTTGGAACAAACTGGCATTCGCATCCACCTTATGGTATTGCATCCACTCCTTTGTTTAATGGTCCTGGGTGGACCGGATCTACACAAGGATGGATTAACTCGAGTTATCCATTATTTGATTACAATTACTTCACTGGTACGCTGCAAACGCGCTTTCACTGGAAGAGTAATAATACCGGATCACCCGGAGCCGGTTGGGGTATTGATAATTTTGAAATCATTATTCCTCCACAAAACAGTGCTGCACCGATAGAGGTACGCGCTCGCGATAATTTGGTTTTCCCTTTCCGCGATCAAGAGGTAATTGTGCGCATTGAAAACACCGGTGCTAAAGACTTAGATAGCTGCAAACTCTCCATTTCATTGAATGGTGGCGCGTCTTGGGAACCAGAATATTGGTTTGATTTTGATCCGCCACTTCGCGCTGGTCAGCGTCGTTGGGTTACCTACCCGGAAATATGGCCTGCAGTTCCACCTGCGGATTACGATGTATGCGCCGCTACAAGTCGCCCCAACGATAAGCAAGACAACTTCCCGCAAGACGATACGTTGTGCGCCATTGTTCAGACGTTGCCGGAGATTGACTTAAAGGATTCTGTTAATAATGAGTATTGCAATGATTTCGAAAATCCTGATGCCTTTAATTTCTTCCCAACCACGACAGAATATGACAACGCGTTAACGTCATGGGAGATGGGTATGCCAAACCAATCACCCATTACTTCACCATACTCTGGCAATAATGCCTGGATGACATATTTGGAAAATGACTACCAGTCGCAAGACAAGTCTGTGCTCATTACGCCGGTTTTCATTATTGATTCCATCAATACAACCTATGAGTTTGAGTTCTGGCACAACTTTAGAACCGAACGCAACCACGATGGAGGAAATATTGAGTTTTCTCAAGATGGAGGTGTTACGTGGGGTGTTGTAGGTGATTTTGACCCTAATCGCGCGGATACAACGCTCAATTGGTACAACGAGCCGTTCGTTTGGGGACTTGACATCATTCGCCCGGGATGGACGACCAACTCCAATGGATGGGTTAAATCTAAATTCCGTTTCTGTTTTGAAAACGGAGGCCAAACCGTTTTCCGTTTCCGTTTTGGTTCCGACAACAATGTCGAAGATGTGGGTTGGGCCATTGACGATTTCTGTATGCGTGAAGTTAGTGAATCTTGTGAATTCTTTATCAGTAATCAAGAATTCATCGAAGACGAAGGTTTGGTCATTGGAACACCTGTACCAAATCCTGCCGAAGCACATTCTTATATAGCCTACGCACTTCCACGAAGCGGAGACATGCGTGTGCGCGTGACCAATCTGCTCGGTCAGATTATGTTTGAAGAAATCGAAAACAAAACAGCTGGTAGGGGACAAACCAACTTTGACGTATCTACATGGCGAAGTGGTGTGTATATGATTACCATTGATTATGAAGGTAAAACGTACACGTCTAAGCTAATGGTACAGCACTAATAAGATGACTGAATATTAGGAGTTGGTTGTTCAGTAATCTCAGATACTTTTAACAGCCGAAACAATAAAGAGGCGCTTCAATCACGAAGCGCCTTTTTTAATGGCAATATGTTTAATAAAAAAAAGCACGTTCTCAGTGAACGTGCTTTTTTTGTGTTTTTGTTATGGGTTATACAAATGCTACATATGCAAAGGACGGTCTCCGGTAGCGGCTAATGCAGCTTCTTTAACGCCCTCAGCATAGGTGGGGTGTGCATGACTCATACGCGCGATGTCTTCCGCAGATGCGCGGTACTCCATAGCAACAACCATTTCTGCAATGAGGTCAGCGGTACGAGCACCTACCATTTGAGCACCTAATATTTCATCGGTTTTAGCATCAGCAATGATTTTAATCACACCATCGGTATCGCCACTGGCACGACTGCGTCCAAGTGCACGCATAGGGAATTTTCCAACGTTTACCTCTACAACTTCGTCTTTTAACTGATCTTCTCCTTTTCCTACAGACGCAACTTCCGGCCAAGTGTAAACTACGTTGGGAACGAGATTGTAGTCGATGTGCGGATGTTCGCCGTTCATGTGTTCGGCAACGAATACGCCTTCTTCCTCCGCTTTGTGTGCCAGCATTGCACCGCGTACAACGTCGCCTATTGCGTAGATGTGGTCAACCTTAGTTTGCAGATTATCATTTACTTCAACTTGTCCTTTGTCGTTTGTTTCCAAACCGGCAGCTTCTAAGTTTAATCCCTCGGTATATGCTTTACGTCCGATGCTTACCAGGCACATATCGCCTTCAAGAACAATTTCTTTTCCTTTTTTGTCTTCTGCTTTTATGGTTACGTTATCCCCATCTCGTTCTACGCTGGTAACCTTAGTCGAAAGGTGGAATTTGACGCCGATTTTTTTCATCGACTTGGTTAACTCCTTACTGATGTCTTTATCAAACGACGGGATGATTCGATCGAGGTATTCTACCACGCTCACGTTAGCTCCCAATCGAGCATATACAGAGCCCAGCTCTACACCAATAACGCCCCCTCCAATAACAATCATGTGTTTGGGGATTTCTTGCAATTCCAATGCCTCGGTAGAGGTAATGATTCGCTCTTTGTCAAGCGCAACGAAAGGAAGTGATGCCGGTTTACTACCCGTGGCAATCACAATTTTTTTTCCTTTAATGGTTTCTTGCTTTTCACCATTAATTACAATGGTATACGCATCCTTAAACGATCCCAGTCCTTGGTAGACGTCAATCTTATTTTTATCCATCAGATAATTAATGCCATCCACCGTTTGGCTGACAACCTTGCGTTTGCGCTCGATCATTTTTTTGAGGTCTGCCTTTGGCATTCCAACATCAATTCCGTGATCGGCAAATTCGTGGGTAGCACTGTGAAAGTGGTGAGATGTATCCAGTAAGGCTTTCGATGGAATACAGCCCACATTGAGACAAGTGCCTCCTAAGGAATTGTACTTTTCGATCAATGCTGTTTTCATTCCTAGTTGTGCTGATCGAATGGCACAAACATATCCTCCGGGGCCTGAGCCAATGACGACTACATCGTATTCGGTCATGATAAATTTATTTGTTTATTACTACGACAAATGTACAATCCCTTGTAATTTTATGTGCTACTATCCATTAAAATCGTAGCCCGCTAAACGGTTTTAAGGTCATTTTTGTTTTTTGCTGTTTTGGTTTATATTAGCAGTATAATTAATTAAAAAATAAGCTTATGCGTATTTTTATTTTCCTTTTCGTTGTATTGTCCACGCTGTTTTTTATTGCATGCGATAGTGAGGCCGATTTTGTCATCATACCAGAGTGTGAAGATTTAGAGAGGATGCAAGAGTGTCGAGATTGTTGTGTTCAAAACGGTTACGATCACGGTTCACCAAGTCAACATGCTGGCGCATGCGAGTGTTGGATTGAAGATTGATGCTCTTGCTTATCGCATGGCTTCCATCAAATCCGACCGCGTGAGAATTTGATATGTTGATTTATCCAGCTCCACCAATACAGCTCCATTTTTTCTGTTTATATGGGACTTGACATGCTCTACGCTATCAGTAGGTTGAACGATGGGGTAGGGTGCGCACATTATTTCGTCTATGCGTTTTGACTTTACATTCTCATCGTCTACTAAGTGCTGAAAAATGGTTTGATCGTCGATCGAGCCAATGAATTTACCATCCTTACCAACAGGCATCTGACTGATGTCGTATTTGCGAAGACGGTGCATTGCCTCGGCAACGGTACAGTCGGGATCAACACTTACGAGTGGTAAGTGCGCGTGCCTGTCTACCAAGTCCTTTGCCAGTATGTTTTGCTGTGGTAAAAAACCGCGTTCACGCATCCAGTCGTCATTGAAGACCTTACCGACGTAACGACTTCCGTGATCGTGGAATAGAACAACCACAACATCGTCTTCCGTGAGTTGCTCTTTTAATTGACGTATGCCTTGAAACGCCGAACCCGCTGAGTAGCCCAAAAACAATCCTTCCTTTCGTGCCAGTTCACGAGTAACCAATGCGCCGTCTTTATCGGTAACTTTTTCAAAGCGATCAATAAGATCAAAGTCAACATTTTTAGGAAGGATGTCTTCGCCAATACCTTCGGTGATGTAGCTGTAGATTTCGTTTTCATCGAATTCACCGGTTTCGTGGTACTTTTTAAATACCGATCCGTACGTGTCAATGCCCCAAATTTTGACGTTTGGATTTTTTTCTTTAAGGTATTTGGCAACGCCACTGATTGTTCCACCCGTACCAACGCCCACGACAAAATGAGTGATTTTACCGTTGGTTTGCTCCCATATTTCCGGTCCTGTAGATTCGTAGTGTGCCTTGCGATTACTCAAATTGTCGTACTGGTAAGGGTAGAAGGAGTTGGGGATTTCTTTGTTGAGTCTCTCGGCCACAGAATAGTATGATTCGGGGTGTTCTGGTGGCACGTTGGTGGGGCACACGTGAATTTCCGCCCCCATGGCACGGAGCACGTCTATTTTTTCCTTGCTTTGCTTATCGCTGAGGGTGCAAATGAGTTTGTACCCCTTTACAATAGCAGCTAATGCAAGTCCCATCCCCGTATTACCGGAGGTACATTCGATGATGGTGCCTCCCGGTTTGAGCTTGCCGTCTTTTTCAGCATCTTCAACCATTTTGAGTGCCATCCGATCTTTTACCGAGTTGCCCGGGTTAAAGTATTCAACTTTAGCGAATACCTGACCGGGTATGTCGTGCGCTATTTTGTTGAGTTTAATCAAAGGCGTGTTGCCTATGGTTTCCAGAATGTTGTTGTAAACGAGCTTGTCTTTATAGATCACAGTACGGGTGTTTTATGGAAGATAACAAGGTTTAACGTGCAACGTTCACGGCACGTGTTTCTCTGATTACGGTAACACGGATGTGTCCCGGGTAGGTCATTTCGTTTTGGATTCGCTGACTGACATCATAAGAGATTTCAGATGCTTTTTTGTCGTCGATGCGTTCGCTTTCCACGATGATGCGCAGTTCGCGGCCGGCTTGAACGGCATATGCTTTAGTAACCCCTTGATAGCTCATGGCGAGGTTTTCCAAGTCTTTAAGTCGCTGCACGTAACTTTCCATTACCTGACGACGTGCTCCCGGTCGTGCACCGCTTATGCCATCGCATACTTGTATGATGGGAGACAAAAGTGACGTCATTTCAATTTCATCGTGGTGCGCACCTATGGCATTGCATACATCCGGCTTCTCACCGTACTTCTCAGCCCATTTCATGCCGAGTAGGGCGTGCGGCAGTTCGGTTTCTTCGTCGGGTACTTTTCCGATGTCGTGAAGAAGTCCGGCGCGCTTGGCCAGTTTGGGGTTGAGTCCAAGCTCAGCCGCCATGATGGCGCTTAGATTGGCAACTTCTCTACTGTGCTGCAAGAGGTTTTGACCGTATGAAGAGCGATACTTCATGCGACCAACAATTTTAACCAGTTCGGGATGTAAACCGTGAATGCCTAAGTCAATGACGGTTCGCTTACCGGTTTCGATGATTTCTTCGTCAATGGATTTTTTTACTTTATTGACGACTTCTTCAATTCGGGCTGGGTGAATGCGTCCATCGGTTACCAAACGGTGGAGGGAAAGACGGGCAATCTCGCGGCGAACGGGATCGAAGCAGGAGAGAATAATCGCTTCCGGTGTGTCGTCAACAATGACTTCAACGCCCGTAGCGGCCTCAATGGCGCGTATGTTGCGCCCTTCTCTTCCGATGATGCGGCCTTTGACGTCGTCGTTTTCAATATTGAAGACCGAGACAGCATTCTCAATGGCCTGTTCTGTACCCACGCGTTGAATGGTTTGCACCACAATTTTTCGTGCTTCGTTTGCTGCTGTGAGCCGTGCTTCTTCTGTCGCTTGCTGAATGTAAGCGCCCGATTCAGATTTGATTTCGTCTTTTAGGGTATCGATCAGTTGTTTTTTTGCTTCTTCTACCGATAGTCCACTGATGACTTCTAATTGTTTGATGTGGTTTTCTCGCAAACTTTTTATTTCACTCAATCTTCGGTCGAGGCCTTCTGTTTTGCGTTCAAAATCTTCGCTCTTTTTTTCTACGCGTTTGCGATTTCGGTTTAAGTCTTCGAGTTCGCGCTGAAGTTTACCCTCCTTGTCTTTGATGCGCTTCTCGGCATCTTTCATTTTATTTTCGCGCTTGTTGATGAGCTTTTCGTGCTCTTCTTTTAACTCGAGAAATTTTTCTTTAGCCTGAACGATTTTGTCTTTTTTGATGTTCTCGGCTTCTTTTTCGGCAGCTTTGATGATTGCCTCCGATTGGTTTTTCAAGCCCTTGCTTTGAACGAGATAGGTGATGAGAGCTCCGGCTAAAAGCCCTACGACACCGGCTATAATTATGGTTGTTGTCATGTTTGTATTATCATTAAAAAAAAACCGCACTGCTCATCTGTCTAAACTTCGTAAAGACAGGTTCGGAAGGTTCCGAACGACGTCAAGTTTCCCCTGGTCTGGTAAGACACTCTTCTGGAAGAGTTGGGGCCTGCTTTAATTCGCCCGAGCCACCTTCCTATGAGGAATCGTGTTAAGTTTAGTACATAATAGAACAGTGCGGGATGGGTTATTATCAACTAGGCTACTCCTACGTTTAGGTAGCACCTTCGTCGATTTTATCATTGATTGCTTGGGGCTTGCGCCGTATCACTTCCCATCAATAAATGAAACCGTTTTGAATAATCGTCAAGTAAGCCCTGTTCGTGTTCGCGAAGCGTCTCCAGCTTCTCTACTTTAGTGGCCAATTGAATGGCAACCATAGCGAGCAAATCCTGAGGTTGGTCAATGTTGTACGCACGTTGCATGCGCGACAGCATATCGGTTATATTCTTTGCCGCGGCACGCACTGCTTCCTCTTCACTGCGTCGGATGGTTATGGGGTAACTCCGGTTCAGTATCTGAATTTGAATGCGAATGCTGTCGTCGGTCATTAGGTTTATTTATCGGTTGAGGCTTTCGAGGCAAGCATCGATTTCCTGCACCAGTCTATCTACCCACGCCTTGGTTTGTCGATTCCCTTGTGTGGCCGACAAGTTGGTGGCGTGGCGGTCAACAACTTCCTTCGCTTGTAATGCCTTAAGTTTGTTGCGCAACTGCTCGTTTTCACGTTGCACATCTCTGAGTTGTTCGTGTAAAAAGATGTTGTCTTTCATCAATTTACGCGATTCCTCCAACTTGGTATTTAACAGTTGGAGATGACTCTCCAACAAATCTTGCATCTTACGCATACTGGACAATTGACCTCTGCAAAAATAGGTAATTATTACGCAACAAAAAAAGCAATTTACAAGCAGTTTAAAACGCCTGATGGCCTCGGTGCAACGACATTTGCGAAGCGTGTTCGTGCTGATTGCATCGGATTTAACGTAGATTTTATCATAGTAACGTGCAAAAAGGATATAAAAAACTGTATTTTCGTGGCATATTTGATTAACCATGAAAACACTTTTCATTGTTCGGCACGCTAAATCCAGCTGGAGTGATAGCTCTTTAGCCGATGTTGATCGACCTTTAAAAGGCCGTGGCGTTAACGACGCTTACAGTGCCTCTGAATGGTTGATGAATAACAACACTGTTCCGGAGCTGATCATCAGCAGTTCGGCCACTAGAGCTCTTCACACGGCAATGATATTTGCGCGCAATTTTGATATTGATTTCTCGTCAATAAAAATCGACGCCAAACTTTACGAAGGAAACGCCAAGCATTATCTAAAATGCATTAATACTATTGATGATAACGTTTCATCAGTCATGGTTTTTGGTCACAATCCCTCCATTACCTCATTGATCAATCACCTGACAAACAGTACCGTTTCACATGTTCCTACTACAGGTATTGCGTGCTTGAACTTTGATGTTCAACATTGGCGTGAGGTGGCTGGCAACGGAAAGCTATTGTTTTTTGATTATCCGAAGCTTAGAAAGTAGATTGACGTCTCTAAACGAATCGTAACCTTCCAGCAATTTTTATTTACCGCTGATACATTATGCAACACACCATACCAAAACGAAAGAAAGTCTACCTCAGTGAGGATGTTTATCTGCCACGCGATATCAGCTGGTTGCACTTCAACGCTCGTGTTTTGCAAGAAGCAGAAGATAAGCGTGTTCCATTAATTGAACGGATTCGGTTTCTGGGAATCTTCTCCAATAACCTCGACGAGTTTTTTAAAGTCCGTTACGCCACCATCAAGCGCATGGGGCAGCTGGCACAAACAGGAGGAAGAGAGTTGGGAGGCGTTACGCCGGTGGAGTTGCTAACGCGCTTGACGGAGTTGGTTAAGTCCCAGCAAGAACGAGCGCAAACCATCTACGACGAACTCGTAGAAGGTCTAAACGCGCACGATATCCGCATTATTGATGAAAAACAGCTTACGCCCACGCAAAAGAAGTTTGCGCGTAAGTACTTTATTGAAAAGGTGAGCCCCAGTGTGTTTACGCTCATACTATCAGACGACCGCCCGTTTCCGCATTTGCGTGATAAGTCAATTTATTTATCCATAAAGCTTTCCAGTAAGGATAAATCAAAAAAACCAACGTTTGCTTTAATTGAAATACCGTCGGATTTAGTGGGGCGCTTTATCCAATTGCCCGGCAGGGGGAAGCGGAATATTATGTATCTCGACGATTTGATACGATTCAATCTGCGCTACATCTTTTTTACACATTCGTTTGACGAAATTTCTGCACATACCATCAAGTTTACACGCGACGCCGAACTGGATATTGAAAGCGACGTATCAAAGAGTTTTTTGGAAAAAATGGTAGATAGTCTTAAAGACAGAAGAACAGGTGATCCGGTGCGCTTCGTTTACGATACCGAAATTCCTAGTGACGAAATAAAAATGCTCTTGAACCGCTTAGATCTCGACAACTTTGACTCCATCATCCCGGGAGGACGATACCACAACAAAAAGGACTTGATTGATTTTCCGGCAGCCGGTCACCCGGAGCTAACCTATGATGCGTTGCCCCAATTGTATCACCCGGATTTAAACTTGGAGAAATCCATCATCGACGTCATTGCTCAAAAAGATATACTGTTGTTCTTTCCATATCACACGTTTTCATACCTCATTCGTTTTCTGCGCGAAGCAGCACTGGACCCGCGCGTTGAGGAGGTGAAGATTACCCTTTATCGTTTGGCCAACAACAGCCGCATCATTAGCGCGCTCATAAATGCTGCTAAAAATGGCGTTAAAGTTACCGTAGTTATGGAGCTTCAAGCGCGCTTCGACGAAGAGGCAAACATTAGATGGGCGGAGAAATTAGAAGATGAAGGCGTGAATTTGGTTTTTGGAGTGAGTGGGTTAAAAGTCCACAGCAAGGTCATTCTCGTTCGCCGTAGAGAAGCCAACGGAAAATTTAAAAATTACGTGTCTGTTGGAACGGGTAATTTCAATGAAAAAACGTCAAAGCTTTATACAGACTATCATTTACTCACAAGTGATGAACGCATCACGAAAGAAATAAGCAAACTGTTCACGTTCTTAGCGGCCAATTACAAGGTTTATAAAAATAAGTACTTACTACTCTCACCGTTTAGCTTTCGTAAGGAAATCATGCAAAAGATTGAACGTGAAATAAAACACGCTGAGAATGGGAAAAAAGCCAGTATTTGGATGAAAATCAATAGTCTGTGTGATACCGGCATCATTCAGCAGCTTTACCGAGCAAGCGATGCGGGTGTCGACGTGCGCATTGTTGTACGCGGCATTTGTTCGTTGATTCCGGGGAAACCAGGGCTTAGTGAAAACATTCAATGCATCAGTATTTTAGACCGCTTCTTAGAACACAGTCGCGTGTACTGTTTTTACAATGGGGGGAAGGAAGACATGTACATTTCATCGGCAGACCTCATGGCACGAAATATTGATTACCGCGTAGAAGTAACAACGCCGATTTTTGATGCTGAGATAAGAAAACAACTCAACGACCACTTTGCTATTTTGTGGTCTGATAACGTGAAGGCACGATGCATAGATGGTGAGGGAAATAATCGCTATCGAACAAATGATCAGCCACCGGTTCGGGCACAAATGGCACTATATGAATATCTTAAAAACGAGTAGAGCTGGTTGAAATTTAATGCGCACTCGTTTTTTACGTGATGAAAACCCGATGGTAAGTGGACGTGATTGATGATTTCTATCGGTGAAAGGTTCAGTCAATACATGATGAATTGGACGTTGCTTGTTTTGTTAATTTGCATTGTAAATATATGTGGGTGTTAAACGTTGCAAAAACGCCTGTCATGTAAACAAAGCGAATGGTTTAAACGCTCGTTGTTTTACGTAAAAAAACAAATCTGATCAAACCCAAATAAACGATACCAATGAATAAGAAATGGATAAGCACAGCCGTTGTTTTAACTTTGACGACTGCACTGACATTTTCGTGCGAACAAGGCAGTATTGATGCTTCGGAGAAATCGCAAGATGCCGAATCTGAAGCAATTGCTGAATTGAGTCAGGAGGACTTGGAACTACTCAAGCAAGCTAAAAAGTTTTTCAAGCCACTACCAGAGGTTGCAGAGCCCACAGGATACGCCATGAATGATGATATGGTTTCTTTGGGAAAAAAACTGTATTTCGATACACGTTTGTCAAAAAGCAATACCATTTCGTGCAACAGCTGTCACAACTTAGCAAGTTTTGGTGTCGACAATAACCCTACTTCCATTGGTCACAAGTGGGTAGCGGGTCCTCGTAATTCCCCTACGGTATTGAATGCAGCTCTTCATACCGCTCAGTTTTGGGATGGACGTGCCGAGGATGTTGAAGAACAGGCTGAGGGGCCTATACTCAACCCCATCGAAATGGGGTCACCACACGAGGAGTTTGTCATTGACCGACTGAGAACCATCGAGACCTATGAAGATTTATTTGCCGCAGCATTTCCGGATGAACCGCAACCGTTAACGTATAAGAATATGGCGCGCGCCATCGGTTCGTTTGAACGCACCTTAATGACCCCCGATCGCTTTGATGATTTTCTTAGAGGTGATGGAAACGCGTTGACAGCAGCAGAGAAAAAAGGTCTAAAATCATTTATGGATGTGGGCTGTACCACATGTCACAGTGGTCCGGTTTTAGGTGGGCAGATTTTTCAAAAATTCGGTTTGATTAAAGGTCCATACTGGGAGTATACAGGTTCAGAAAACATCGATGAAGGAAAGTATGAAGTGACTGGAGTGGAAAGCGATAAATACATGTTTAAGGTTCCCGGTTTGCGCAACATTGCCAAAACGGCACCCTATTTCCACGATGGTAGTGTTTGGGATTTAGAAAAAACCATTGAAATAATGGGGGTAACCCAACTGGGAAAGGAGCTGACGGAAGAACAAATCAACGAGATTGTCGATTTTTTGGAAGCACTTACGGGAGAATTATCCAAAGAAGCCAGAACACTACCCATCCTACCACGAATGGGTAAGGAAACAACCAAGCCCGACTTCTCATAGTAATCAAATTTCACCCACAGAATTATTTGATATTTGCCTAATGCATGTTGTAGACGTAATTAATGGCCCCAACTTAAACGCACTCGGAAGGCGCGATGTAGATGTGTACGGGAGTCAAACGCTGGATGATATTGAGCGGTCTTGTCGCGAACTGTTTCCCCAAGAGCGTCTTGCGTTTTATCAGTCCAACGTTGAAGGCGAATTGATCAATGCACTGCACAACAGTAACGCAGATGCCATTGTCTTAAACGCCGGCGGTTACACGCATACCAGTGTTGCACTTCGCGATGCCATATCGGCTATAGGCATTCCTGTGGTGGAGGTGCACATCAGCAACATTGCCGGTAGGGAATCGTTTCGACACGACTCCCTCTTGAGTCCTGTTTGTTCGGGGGTGATTTTCGGGTTTGGATCACGAGGATACGAAATTGCTATTATGGCCTGTCTGCGTCTTTTGCGTAAGCACCCGTGATGTCGCCGAAGTGTTTTTTGCGACGCACGAAGTAGTCCCAAACAATTGATTTATTGTAGCGTCCGTTGAGTGTGCGCCATTCAGCTGCTGTACGGGTTCTTCTGTAATCCTTTACCATTCTCAAGTGTTTGTAGTAATCGAAGTGTGCTTTGAGAATGGCGTTGAAGTACCCCCACTTGCCGGTAAGTAAAAAACGAATTGCCGATATCCCATCGAGCACCATGCGGAAGAATACAACCCGTATGCGATCTTGGTGAGGCAGTTGGCGTCCCAGCATAATGAGATTATTCCTAAAGTTAAGGTAAACCTTGCGTGGATTTTGATAGGTGAGTGTTCCGCCGCCTAAGTGATAGACTTTTGATTTGGTAAGGCACCGAACGGCGTAGCCGTGCGACTGTAAGCGCCAGCATAGATCGATTTCTTCCATGTGTGCAAAATAGGCTTCGTAGAACCCTCCGAGCTTGTGAAATGCATCTGCGCGTACGGCAAAACAAGCACCTGATGCCCAAAAGCAATCAATATCGTGGTTGTATTCGGGGTTTACAGCTTCCACTTCGTCAAACATCCGACCTCGGCAAAAAGGGTATCCAAAACGATCGATGAACCCGCCTGCTGCGCCGGCATATTCGTAATGGCTGTTTTTTTTATCGTCTAAAATCACCGGTTGGGCGGCGCCTAGTTGGGGGTCGGCAGCAAATGCTCGTGTAATGGGGTGAAGCCAGCCCTCGGTGACACGTACGTCGGAATTGATGAGTACGTAAACATCGGCACAGATGTGTGAAAGTCCTTCATTATAACCACCGGCATACCCGGTGTTTTTGCTGTTTATTACCCGTTTGACATCGGGGAAATTGCGTTTCAAAACAGCCACAGAATCGTCGGTAGAATTGTTGTCGATGACCCAGACATTCGCTTCTCCCGAATACTTGACGATGGAGGGGAGGTAATTCTTCAAGAGATCGCGACCATTATAATTTAAAACAACAACGGCGATGTGCATGATTTAAGTGTTTTTCCAACGTTTGTGCGACCATAGCCAGTCGCTGGGTTTTCTTCGGATTTGCGTTTCCAATTCCGCAACATGGGCATTGGTAATGGCGTACTGTTCGGTTTGCTCGGGATGTTCAAAGAGCAGCTTTGGAGTAATCTTGTAATGGCCGCGACGTATCCGAGTAACGTGTATGAAAACCACCGCCAGGTTGCATTTTTTCGCCAGTTTTTCGGAGCCTAGGTGGGTCGGTGTGTCGATGTTAAAAAATGGAGCGCGGTATTTAATTTTTCCTTTATGTGGTGCTTGATCCGCCATAAACAAATAAAGCGGTGCTTTTGAAGGGTTGTTGAGCATAAAGGAATAGGTGTCTTTCATTTGAAATAATTGCAAACCAAACCGCTGCCTCAAGTTTACCACCCACTGATTGACTTTAGAGTTTTTGATTCGACCGTATACGGCAAAGGTTTCGTGCGGAACGAGTAATGGCATGGCCAATGCTACCCATTCAAAATTGGTGTAATGTCCCATCACCACCATTACTCCGCGGTTGTGTTTTTTGAGCGTTTCAAACATTTCCCTATTTTCAAGGGTAACACGTTTGCGGATATTCTTTTCTGTAATGCTTAAGCTCTTAATGCTTTCCAGCATGATGTCGGCCACATTGCGGTAAAAACTGTGTGAAATACGCTTTCGCTTGTCATTGGAAACATCGGGGAATGCCCTACGCAAATTATCGTCTATTACCTTTCTGCGATACCCTAAAATCCGCAATATCCAAGCTACCGTGTTGGCGATTCCGTGTAGAAATGCCATTGGCAATTTGCTCAATGCGTATGCTAACGGCGACCACCAAGGCGTCATTTACCAGCGACCATAACGCCCCATGGAACTGGGATTGATGATGAGGTTGTCGGTTGCGCGACTACCGAAGTTTCCACGACGATTCAGCTGATTTTGACGATCGCGCATAAAGTCATCTTGGTATGATTCGCCAACTTGAACGCCCGGTTCTAGTTCACGAGGCCAATTTTCATTAAAGCGTTCACCGTCTGCATTACTGTGAACGAGCCTATACCTATTGGTGTTGATTTCGCGGTCAACAAAAACGAAAATGCGGTCGGTTTGATCGCGGGTTGATGCCGATTTCAACTGGTTGTATTGCCAAATCTCAAACGGGTAAGTTCCCGTTTCAAATTTGCGATCTTCCACCAGTGTTGGCTCACCGTATTGTAGGTACACTCTGCCACGATCAGATTGGTAACCCGGTAGAACACGCATGTTGTATTTTTCATTTACGTAGCGCACTTTAGCGTAGTATTTACGCCATTCTTCACCGGGGTCACTAGGGTGTTTGCTCGACCAGAACGAATAGAAGAAGCGCTTCAACTTATCCTTGTTTCCCTCGGCAACCAGATTGTCAATGGTGCGTTGTTCTCTAAAGTCGGCGATGGGTGTGAGGAAATCAACAAAGTGCTCGATGGAGTCCATGTTGAAATCTCCGTCAACAAAGGTGCCCTCCATATCGTCTAGTGTTGACTCTTCAAAGTATCGCGGTGTTTCATCATCGGGATTCTCGCGCAAAAAGTAGACGTGTCGTGAATCCATTACCTCATTTTTTTGGGATATGGCTTCCATTACTAAAAAGTAAGCCCCGGTAGGAAGACTGCGAATGTTGATGCTGTTGAGCAAAGGCACAGTATTGCCGGCTTCTTTAATGCGTTTGAAGCCTGCAAGGGAAGTCAATGGCGTTTGCGTTTGCGCATCCTCAATGTAGTATTTTATCATAAATGGCCGAGCGGTATCTGTTTCCGCAGTTCGGTCGTAGAGTTCCGCGTAAAATTTAATTTGTTCCGCAGACTTTCCAAAGAAAAAATCACGACGAGGTAACAATGGAATCAAATCAAAGCCATCATCTTTTGGTTTGAAATCACTCAGGATGTTGACATCGGAGAACCCCACTTTATCTGGTCCTTTCAAATCGGCCGTAAAGTTAAAATCGTATTTTTCGTTTTCGTTGTGCATATCGCTTATGGAAATGTGCACTTCATACGTTTTGGGGTCAACACCCAATCGTTGTGTATGCGTAAAGTACATGTCGAGTTCTTCTTCAGTAGCGTTTTCCGGAACGTTGATGCGTACACTCTCCATCCCTTCAATTTCCTCATCATGGTAAAAGGTAATGCGCACGTCTATACCCGCTGTTTGGTTGTTGTTGCCGTCTCTTTTGAGGGTCAATGAACTCCCCTTAAATGCGAAGTATGCCTCCAATATCGATTCGTTTTCCGAAGAAAAAAAGCGGCCGTACGACACCCGTAAATCCATTTGCTGACCAATTAAACCGCTTGAAATCAAAGCGATAAAACAACTCAATACAATCCTCATAATGCACAATTTTAAAGTATAAAGATACAAATAAAACAAAACCCTTGCAAACTATCATTTTCATTGTATTTTTGCCCACGCTTAGGAGGGATGGCAGAGTGGTCGAATGCGGCGGTCTTGAAAACCGTTGAGGGTCACACCTCCGGGGGTTCGAATCCCTCTCCCTCCGCAAAAAACCCCCAAAGGTCGCAAACCTTTGGGGGTTTTTATTTCGCCCAAAACGCTCAAGTAAGTTCGGCGTTTTGGGGAGGGGGAGAAAAAATCCGGATGAAGTGCGTTATAGAATCAAATCCGAATCTGTCCGTCACCATACACGTAGTATTTATTGGTAACGAGTTGCTTTAAACCGAGGGGGCCGCGGTGGTGCAGTTTATCTGTACTGATGGCCAGCTCAGCCCCAACGCCCATTTGTCCTCCGTCAGTGAAGCGCGTTGACGCATTTTGGTACACGGCAGCACTGTCAACTTGCTCCATAAACGTTTGTGCTTCGTTGTCGTTTTCGGTTAGAATTACGCTTGAATGACGGCCGGAATAGGTGTTGATTTTGTTAATGGCATCGGTGAGGTTGTCAATGCTCCCAATCACAATTTTCATTGCTAAAAATTCTTCACTCCAAGTGTTTTCGCTTGATAAAACGTCGTTTTTTGGGAGCATAGTAGTCAACGATTCATCAACGATTACCTCAACGCCTAGTTCTTGAAGCGTGGTGTTAAGCATCTTCACGCGTTCATTGAACTGTGGCAGATTTTTGTCAATGAGCACTTTGTCAAGCGCATTGCAGCCGGATATTTTGTTTGTTTTTGCGTTAATGATCACTTCAATGCTTTTTTTCCAATCTGCATTTGGTGAGACGTAGGCAAAATTGTTGCCCCGACCAGAAATGAGAACGGCACAGCGAGCGTGTTGCTTTACAAAATCAATCAAGCGCTCTCCGCCACGAGGAACGATTAAATCTAGTTTTTCGCTCGGGTTGCGCAAAAATTCCTGTGTTTCTTCGCGATTCATTTCCAGCATTGTGATCCAATCCTTTTTTAGATCGTTTTCCTCGAGAGCGCTGTGCCAGCATTCAACCAGTATGCGATTGCTGTGACCTGCTTCTTTTCCGCCTTTTAGTAAAATCTTATTATTGGCTTTAAATGCCAGTACTGCAGCTTCTATGGTAACGTCCGGGCGACTTTCATAAATGATCATAATGGTGCCAAAAGGGTCGGTTTTATTAATGATTTTCAAGCCGTTGTCGAGCGTAACATTTGAAATTTCGCGACCCACAGGGTCATCTTGATCGTCGACTTCGCGAATGGCTTGAATCATTCCATCTATTTTAGATTGATTAACGACTAATCGATCGTATAAAGCTTGATCGTCGCGGTTAAAAGCCTTCAAGTCAGATTCGTTGGCTTTTATGATGTCTTCTCTGCGCTCGTTGATGATGCGCATCATACTTTGTAGAACATCGTGTTTTTTGGAAGAGCTTAGTAAGTTCATGTACGTGTTTTTTTTAGTTGTTAAATGGCCATCTTTGTGATGGTTTTAATTAGCGCCAATTTTCAGCAATTAGACAAATAACGGTTCGTAAAACGTTGAAAAAACATCCATTCATTTAGGTCTCGTCGCTAACGAGTGTTCCCTTCTGAATGCCGTTTACGATGTCGATAATGATGTTTTCATCTTTGCCGTTGGCAATGTATGTAGGGATGCCATTCTTAGCCGATTTCTTAGCGATGCTGATTTTGGACTTCATGCCCCCTCTGCCTTCGCCAAAGCCTTTTTTTGATGCTTGAATGTATTGTTCGACATCTTGATCAGTTGAAACGTGGCTGATTAGTTTGGAGTCTTCATCCTCAGGGTGCCCGGTAAATATACCATCTATGTCGGTGAGTAAGATGAGCATATCGGCACCTATCAGTTCGGCAACCAAGCTGGCGAGCTCGTCGTTGTCGGAAAACATGGAATTTGTCAACGACACGGTATCGTCTTCGTTTGCAATGGGAATTATGCCTTCATTTATGAGGGCTTCGTAGCAATTCGTCATGTTGTCGCGATATTCACCGGGTGCAAAGTCGCGCTTGGTTGCCAGCACTTGCCCGCAGCGCATTCCAATGTCGTGAAACATCGAATAATAATGCCGCATTAAGCGTGGCTGACCTACAGAAGAATATATTTGTCTCCTTGTGGTTTCGTTTTCTGCCTCACACGATCCCAACACTTCTTTACCGGCAATGGCCGATCCAGATGAAACCAGTGCGGTCATTACATCGCGTTCGTACAGCCATGATATTTGTCTGATGAGGTTTCTAAGCACCGGACCCACAATGCGATTATCTCGATTGGTCATTACATTGGTGCCTACTTTTACAACAATGCGTTTGTCAAATTCTGGCATAATCTATTGTTCTTTACCTAATTCTACGGCACGGTTGAATGCAGCATAGGCCGCTTCTTCTATCAGTGCCTTGATGTTGTTGTCTTCCATCGAGTCAAGAGCGGCCTGGGTAGTCCCGCCTTTTGAGGCTACGCGCTTCATCCAGGTAACGGGTGTTAAATCGGATTGGTGAAATAGCTCAACGGCACCTTCAAAGGTGTTGCTTACCAATACTTTTGAATCGTGATCGGAGAATCCCATCTTTTGCGCTGCCTCCAGCATGGATTGCATAAAGTAAAAGACGTAGGCCGGTCCCGAACCGGAGATACCGGTTGACTTGTCAATAAACGTTTCGTCTTGAACGCGTATGGCTTCACCAGTGGTGTCGAGGAGGTTGCGAACGGTTATCAGTTCTACGTTTGATACCTCAGGTGATTCGGTGTACGATGTTATTCCTTTTCCAACTTTAGCCGGTAAGTTTGGCATAGTTCGTACCACCTTAGATGCTCCTAAATGCGTTTTGATGTAGTCGATGGTAACCCCAGCCATTAGGCTAACAAATACCTGCTGAGGATTAATAAAGTCTTTGATTTCACTAAATAACTCTTCAGCATGATAGGGCTTTACAGCAATAAAAATAATGTCTGCTCCGGGTACGCAATCCTCTAACTGTTCCCTTACGTCAAACGTTCCCTCTTTTTTTAATCGGGCGATTAACTGTGGGTTGATGTCGTAAATCATCAACTTTCTGCGATTAAACCATTGAGATCGGGCCATTCCTTGGGCGTATGTGAGCCCCATGTTGCCGGCTCCGATGACGAGTAATTTCATAAATTATGTTGTGTTAAATTATTTTTGATGTTGCACACATTTGTGTTGTCGTCCGTAATTGGTCAATATTCGTGCGGAAGGACATGATTGGGTAAAAGTTAGTTGTGTTAACGTTTTTTGTTTGTGTAATAGATTGTGATGCATGTGATTACAGTGCAGTGACAAATTGTCCTGAAATCTTGGCAGTAGGCGTAAAATTTTGTTGAATACTAGGAAATGGTCTATACTTTTGTTGCTTGTAAGCGAAGGTTATGAAAATTCAAAAGGGGCAACGGGTTCGGTTTTTAAACGATGTGGGCGATGCTAAGGTATTAGACACCGATGGCGATTGTGCACTGCTGCTTCGCGATGATGGATTTGACGAATGGTATCCCGTTTCTGAGCTGATTGTGGTCGAGGACGATTTGCTGGAAAAACAACTTGAACATCAACACATCCGTCCCAAAGACCAAACAGTCATCAGAGTAAGTAAGTCGGAGACATTTACGCCCAAGCTCAACGTGATGGAGATCGATCTCCATATTCATAACCTGGTTGAAAACGAACGCTTGATTTCCAAAGACAAAATATTAGATTTGCAACTGTTTCATGCTCGACAGGCCATAGAAAAGGCGCGAAAGAAGAAAATTCCACGGGTTGTGCTGATTCACGGCATTGGTCAGGGTATTTTGCGTCGCGAATTGCTTAAACTACTCGAGGGTTACGATCGTTTACAATATTACGATGCGTCGTATCAAAAGTACGGTAAAGGCGCTACAGAAGTTGAACTTTGGTAAATTTGCATCTATGTCACTCAGACGATTTAGTATGTTTAAATCAAAGCCTCCCAGGGGGTTCGATTATTCACCCATTTATTACGACGAAGATAAAGAGCGTCGTGAAGAACGGGCTAAGCGAATGTCTGGTGAGGCGTTGCGCAACGAAGAAACTCGTATACAATTGCAGAAAAGTTGGAGTAGATTGCGCACTACTAAAAAAAGTAATGGACGCTCCAACATCACATTAATTATGATCATTGTCCTGCTGGTTCTGATAAGCTGGCAGCTACTGTTTTAATTCTACTAGAGATTCATGCTTGATATCATTCAACAATTGCCCGACCATGTAGCCAACCAAATTGCTGCCGGTGAGGTTGTTCAGCGCCCCGCATCGGTTGTAAAGGAGCTCTTGGAAAACGCTGTAGACGCAAAAGCAACCGATATACAGCTGATTGTAAAAGACTCGGGTAAGACATTGGTTCAGGTTATCGATAATGGCGATGGCATGACGCACACGGATTTACGCATGGCCTTTGAGCGTCACGCGACGTCTAAAATACGCGACGCTGAAGACCTTTTTAACTTGTCAACCAAGGGGTTTAGAGGAGAGGCTCTGGCGTCCATTGCTGCGGTTGCTCATGTGCGGTGTGTATCTTGTTTGCGCGACGCGAAGGTGGCCAATTCGCTTTTAATTGAAGGAGGGAAAGTCGCCAATTACGGTGAAGAAGCACACCCCAGCGGTACCTCTATTGAAGTGCGAAACCTGTTTTACAACATTCCCGCACGCCGACAGTTTCTCAAATCAGACGCCATTGAGCTCAATCACATTACCGACGAATTTCAACGGGTAGCGCTCGCTCACCCTTATATTTCGTTCCGGTTTTACCACAACAATTCATTGCTTTTTCAACTGCCCGAAAGTTCTCTTAAGCTGCGAATCACCAATGTATTTGGTAAAAAGTTTGATCAAAAACTGGTGCCTGTAGAAGAGGAAACCGAGCACGTTCGCATCTATGGATTTACGGGAAAACCAGATGCAGCACGTAAACGTCGAGGCGAACAGTTCTTTTTCGTTAACGATCGCTTTATACGGTATCAGAAAATGCACTATGCCGTGATGAAAGCCTATGAAGACTTGCTGCCTCAAGGAATGCATCCACCATATTTTATTTTCATTGAGGTAGACCCTTCTACCATTGATGTCAACATTCATCCTACGAAAACGGAGATTCAATTCAACGACGAAAACATGATTTTCTCCATGTTGGCGTCTTCGGTTAAACACAGTTTGGGAAAACACAACGTTGTACCGTCAATGGATTTTGAAATTGGACAAGCGTTTAGCGTTCCTAAGTCGCAAGACAACCGTCCGCTAAAGCAGCCTCAAATTAAAGTCAATGCCGATTATAACCCGTTCTCCAATCCGCGACCAAATGGCCTTGGAGGTAGTGTAGAGCCCAAGAAGCCCGCAACCCGAAACTGGGAGGCGTTGATGGTGAAATCTGAAGATGTTCCAGAAGCCACGCAGGCAGAAATATGGTCTGACCCGAATGAACATAAGTCTGCCTCAACAACAGTGGCATTTGCCGGATGGTATATTTTACACACACAGGGTGATGACGTGCATATCATTCACCCGCGTCGTGCACACGAGCGCGTTCTTTATGAATCACTGTTGAAAACCATCCAAGCATCTACTGCACCTTCGCAACAGCTGCTCTTTCCCCAATCCATAGAGCTGAGTAAAGCAGACGTTCAACGATTGCAGCCATGGGTGTCGAATCTCATATCGCTGGGCTTTGACATGGAAATCGACGATAAACATAATGCGATGTTTTACGGTTTACCGGTTACGTTAAACGAATCGGCCTTGCCGGAAGTGTTGGATGAATTGCTGGCAGACTTACAGGAAAGCGATCGCTTGGATGAAGACAGATTTCAACGCGCACTCATTAAAAATTTAGCAAAAAATGGCGCCATCAAGTCAATAAATGGCATGGAAGCTAAAGACCTTGAAGGCTTGGTGAGAGATTTGTTTCAATGCCACGACGCAGAACTATCTTTGCACGGAAAGCCAACCATGTATACGCTCGCCATAAACGAACTAGAAAAATATTTTCATTAATGCTGCAATCGACACGTTTTAGTATGTTACCGGAGGTCATCAAAAACCTTCTAATCATCAACGGTTTATTCTTTTTGGCGACTATTGTTTTCGACAGTACGTTTGGCATCAATCTCATTCGTTTGCTGGGCGTGTATGTACCGGGAAGCAGTAATTTCAGCCCATACCAAATCGTCACCCACATGTTTATGCACGGTAATTTTGGGCATATTTTTCTCAATATGTTTGCTCTTTGGATGTTTGGTAATGCCTTGGAAAATATTTGGGGAGGAAAACGGTTTTTAATTTATTATTTGCTCACCGGTTTTGGCGCCGCTTTGTTGCACTTAGGTGTTCAGTATTTTGAAGCACAGTCGATTATGAGTGACTTGCTGCAAATGGGATATACTAAAAACGACATTGAACAAGCACTTCGTTCGGGATATGCGACGGCTTCCGGAATTGGGGGGCAGCACGGCTTGGAAATGATTCGCCAATTGGCTACCATGTATGCTGTACCAACCGTTGGTGCCTCCGGTGCGGTGTTTGGAATCTTACTCGCTTTTGGAATGACATTCCCCAATCAGCGTATATATTTATACTTCCTTTTTCCCATAAAGGCGAAGTACTTTGTTGGTGCAATTGGTGCGCTTGAGCTTATCAACGGGCTGGCAAATGACCCGTCGAGTAATATCGCCCATCTTGCCCACCTCGGTGGAATGTTATTCGGATTCATATTATTGCGTTATTGGAAAAACAACGACCCACATTTTTACGTTTAAAAATAATGAATAGAAACAATCCCATTGATGTATTCAAGCAAAGCGATACGCTCACCCGCTTGATTATTGTTAATGTAGCGGTATTTCTGCTTGTCATTGTCTTAGACATCTTTAGTGCTCTTACAGGTACCGGTCTAACCTCTTTCTTTGTAAGCTTTACCGCTTTGCCGACGGATGGCATCAAATTATTAACACGCCCTTGGACCTTTGTTACCTACATGTTCTTGCACGAGGGTTTTATGCATATTTTATTCAACATGCTTTGGTTGTATTTCGGTGGCATGTTGTTTCGTGAATTTTTGGGAAGCCGTCGATTGCTGGGTGTTTATCTGTGGGGAGGATTGGTTGGAGGATTTCTCTATGTCTTGATTTTTAACTTAGCCCCGGCCTTTTCAGATGTTGTGTCCATTAGCAATGCACGAGGCGCTTCGGCAAGTGTGATGGCCATCATCGTTGCCATTGCTACATTTCGTCCTAAATTTCCTGTACAGTTGTTCTTTGTGCTGCGTGTCCCCTTGTGGGGCGTTGCAGTGTTTGCTGTGCTGCTCGACTTATTAGCACTTCGTGGACTGCAAAGCAATCCGGGAGGACACATCGCCCACTTAGGGGGTGCTCTCTTTGGGTACTTATACGTGCAGTCGCTCCTTAAGGGAAACGACTGGACGGAGGGGATTATGGGAATGGTAGATCGATTAGAAGATTGGGTAACCGGAAGAGGGCGTCCCAAAATGAAAACCGTTTACAAACAAAAAGAACCGGCAACGAAAACAGCGTTTGGGCGTCAAACGAGGAGTACTGCCCAGCGGGTATCTGACCAACAACGCATGGACGATATTTTGGATAAAATTGGTCGCTCCGGTTACGACAGTCTCAGTAAAGAAGAAAAGGAATTTCTCTTTAAGTTCAGCGAAAAAGACTAGCGCTGTTCCACAAAACGAAAACGCGTCCCCTACGATAACCTCAAAACGTTAACCACTCCGCGTTTATCGACGGAATAAGCGTAGTCGTAGACACACAGCATGTCCTTTGTTTGGTGTGTGAAGTATTCAAACGCAAATCCCTCTACAAGGAGGTCATTCCTATTTGTTTCGCAGTTGAGCAGATGTTTTTTTTCAAGAATTTTCCGGTTGCGGCGCAGTGCGTGCTCAATATTTCTCATTGTATTGTTGCGCTCTCGAAGTTTTTCGTTGTTGTAACTGTTTCGGCAGTACACATCACAAAACTTTTTATCAGCCCGCCCTTGAAGAGGGCTTTCACAGTGAAGACATTTTTTTTTGTTTTTCATAGACAGTATATTTTTGGCTACAAATATAATAATGTATGTAATTACTTACAAATACTTTCATGCGAATGTAAGTGCTTAAAAGTCGGAAGTTTCTGAATATATGTTTCACCTTTGTGCTGTTGGAAAGAGAAATCCAACGCTTTGTTTAACCTAAATTATATTATCATGAGAAGCATTCGCAACAAAGTTACCCTGATTGGTAACCTGGGAGCCAAGCCCGAGATTCGAGAATTTGAAAGCGGCAATAAGTTGGCGACCTTTCGCTTAGCCACCAACGACGTTCGTTACAACGCAAAAGGTGAAAAGGTGACCGAAACCACTTGGCACCGTTTAAAGGCCTGGGGAAAGTTAGCAGACACCATTGCTAAATACACGGATACCGGCCAAGAAATTGCGGTGGAGGGAAGGTTGGTAACCAATTCGTTTAAAAATAAGGATGGTGAAGACGTCAACCTCACCGAAATCGAAGTCAACGATTTCATGTTTCTCCGTAAAAAGGCGGGGTAGCGTTGCGAAAGCGGTAACAAGAAAGAATCTTGTTGCCGCTTTTTTTATTCCCGTACGTTACTTTAATTTGTGTTTTAGGAATATATTTCATCATGGAAACAAGCAGATCACATAAACTTGCAGAAGATTATTTGCGCTACACGTCATCATCGGTTTTTCTTACCGGAAAAGCCGGTACGGGCAAAACCACCTTTCTGAGAGAAGTCGTGCCCCAAATACCCAAACAGCAATTGGTAGCCGCCCCCACGGGGGTTGCAGCCATGAATGCCGGAGGGGTGACGTTGCACTCTCTATTTCAGTTGCCATTTGGTCCTTATTTACCTATAGATCATCAACCGACCAATGCTCCCGATGGTGTTGATTGGCGCAATCGCAAAACGCTCATGCGCAACGTTCGCATAGCAGCTTCCAAACGCAAGCTGCTGCAGCGTCTCGAGTTACTCATCATCGACGAGGTGTCTATGGTTCGTGCCGATATGTTCGACGCCATTGACCGAACGTTGCGTTCAATACGGCGCAACAGTCAACCGTTTGGTGGAGTGCAGTTGCTGTTGATTGGCGATCTTCGTCAGCTTTCACCGGTGGTCAAAAACAATGAATGGGCTCTTTTGAAGGAACATTATCGCTCACCCTTTTTTTTCGACGCCAAGGTAATGGGTGACATCAATTGCGTCAACATCGAGTTGAAAACAGTTTACCGGCAAAGCGACCAGGTCTTTGTTGGCCTGTTGAATCGCTTGCGAAACAATAACATTACCCAAGATGACTTGGATTTACTGGAAAAGCGGTACCAGCCCAACTTTACACCACCGGGCGATCAACAATACATTACACTGTGCTCGCACAATCACCAAGCAAATGCAATTAATAATACGCGTTTGAATAAGCTTTCGGGGTCGGTGGAGGTTCTATCGGCTGTGGTTAAGGGGGAATTTCCCGAACACAGCTATCCTGCCGAGTTTGAGCTTCACCTTAAGCCGGGCGCGCAAGTGATGTTTGTTCGCAACGATACGGGCGAAGAACGTCGATATTACAATGGAAAGATTGGTGTCGTCAACCGCATTTGTGAAGACGGAGTGGAGGTTCATTTCACCGACGGTTCAGATCCCGTAATGGTAGAGCCCATAGAGTGGAAAAATGTGCGCTACATGGTTGACCAAGACAACAACGTTAAAGAGACCAACCTTGGCTCGTTTATTCAATATCCGTTGCGGTTGGCTTGGGCCATTACCATTCATAAAAGTCAGGGGCTAACCTTTGAGCGTGCCATTATCAACGCCGGAGAATCGTTTGCTTCCGGACAGGTTTACGTTGCCTTGAGTCGATTGACATCGCTTGATGGTTTGGTACTGCAAACGCGAATCCCCGCTGATCGCATTACTGTAGATGCAGCGGTTTCGTCCTTTATGGACGATTTTCGCGCTGACGATACGCTCTCCGATTTATTGGTTCAACAGAAGCAGTCTTACGCGCGTCAATTGGTGGAACAAGCTACGGATATTCGTCCTTTTTCCATTGTATTCCGCCCGTTCTATCAAGATATTCCAACGATGAAAGTAACAGATAAAACGAATCTCTTAGCATGGGCAGAACAAACATCCAAAGGGATTGATGAATGGATTTCTGTTCACAATAAGTTGATGGGTTATCTAAACCAATATTGGCCTGAGGGTCGCATTCCACACGAAAATGTGTTGAAACGCTGCGCTGATGGGTGTGTGTACTTTTCGGGTTTACACAAAAAGCACCTTCTTCAGCCCATTGTTGAAGAGCTTAAACGACTTGCTCAAAGTAAAACAACGAAGCGTGTGTCCGAAAGCATGCAGCA